>NZ_JBBMEN010000002.1:0-283453 GCF_040096575.1 Faecalibacterium intestinale | reverse complement strand
GATATGATGAAGTGTCCCTATCACGACACCTGCACAGAATACGGCTGCCCGGAGCTGTGCCGCTGCTTTTGCGACAGCGATGACATCAGCTATACCGGGCTGCATCCGAAGCTGATCTGGGAGAGAACCATGACGCTGGGACGCGGCAATGACCGCTGCGATTTTTGCATGAAGGTCCGATAATAGCGGGGAGGCAGTTTGGTATGAAAAGCGTTCGTTAGGAGCGGAGATGGTCGGCAAATGGAATGGGAGCGTAGATATATATGAAAATCATGATCGCCGCTGTATTTTATTTTCTGTATTGGGGCGTATGCTTTCTCGGAACAGGCACGGACAGGAAAAATCTCATCGGATTGCGTTCCTATCCCGATGAGGTTCAGACCCGTGTGCAAAGCGACCCTCAGCTTGGGCAAGCAGTTCCGAAGGCAAAATCCACCGCTGCCATTTTGCTCAGTAATCTTCTTTTGTTTACAGTGGTGTTTTCCGTTTTGGGGCTTGCGTTGAAAAGTGTGCTGGGCCTAAACAATTACCTGTCAGCATTTTGGTACTTCCTTGCATTCGGCGAGGGATTGGGCCTGTTCGATCTCCTTGTGATTGATCTGCTCTGGTGGCGCAGTACAAAACGCATCCGTTTCTCGTTTTTGCCGGAGAAGAAATACTATCAAAATCCGAAAAAGCATATCGAATCGTTTTTGCACGGAATGCCGCTGTTTGCCGCGATCGCCGCGCTGACAGCCCTGATCGTTACCGTACTTTGAAACAATACATGGGAGATGCTCCTCGCTGTATGGCCTCATCAAATACCCCGACGCGGGAATGCAATGATCTGCCATATTTGCGGACGTGAAGGAGAGAAAGTAAAGTCGAAATGAAAATCACGGTTCTTACTGCGCTCATGGTATTTCTGGCATACTTTCTTGTTTTGTATGAACCACGATGGAAGACGAAGGAAATGGGAGCATATGCCCGATTCGCACGCAGACTGAGAGGAGAAAAACAATGATCGTACTGCAACTGCTGCTTTATTGTCTGCTGTTTACCGCAATGGTAAAAATCGCTGTGATCGGTGGTGCTGTCAATGGACTGTACTTTTATCCCAAGGAGGTGCAGGATCGCGCCATCGAACTGGGACTGATCGACCGCAATACGATGAACCGGAAACGAAAATGCTTTATGATACCGTTCTTTATCGTGATGCTTGCTGCTCTTGTGCTGATCATCGGTTTGTGGAACGGGGCTTCCTCCTTTGGTGAGGCCTATTGGCAGGCGCTGCTGTTTCTTGAGGTCATGAATATCTATGACGGCGTTGTAATCGACAAGCTATGGGTCGGGCACAGCCAGTTTTGGGTGCTGCCAGGGCTTGAAGATGCGCCGTTCGTGCAGACCTGGAGGCAGGTGCTGAAAAAGCGAAGCATACTGGCGCTGATCTGGGTTGCGGGAGCGGCAATTGTCGGCGGTATTGTCCATTTGATTTTCTAAGAAGTTGGAAATTGCCCAAATGAAAAGCAGAATCATGAACTGCAATCGGAGGCAAAAAAGATGAAGACGGAGAAACCGAAAAAGCTGATTCGCTGGTGCATTCTTGGCGCAGTCGGATGCGGATTTATGGCTGCCGGGGACTGGCTGCTGGGCTGCATTCCGCTTCGGGAAACGGACACCGGTCTTTTCAACAGAGCCTATTATCTGTCCGGTTCCTATGGGCTGTGGAAGCCTGTGCTTACCGTTGGGCTGGGAGCGGTCGGCGGCTTTCTCTATTACTTCGTAGTAAAAGCGCTGAATGCGGACATTGATACAAAGTACAGAAAAACAAAGATCATTCAGTATCTGTGCGGAATTTTCACCGTTGCGGTGGCGCTGACTATCCACACCTGGGTGGCTACCATGGCGTGGTTCACCACCTATCTGGGCCCGCGCATCGGAGAAGAAGCTGCCATCGCGGCGGTCACCGCCTATCAAGACGGCATGCTCCTCGCCATTGCGCCGATGTACGTTCCGATGATACTGGCTTTCGGCATCCATTTCGTGATGCTGCTTGCGGGCAAGACACGGTATTCCCGGTGAATGCTGGCTTTTCACCCGGTCACATGGAATCTTCTGCTGGCCGCAGTACCGGATATTGCGCAGGCGATGCAGATGCCGGTGGCTACATGGATGTCCGTGATGAGCCAGAGCAGCACGAACAGTGCCATTATGGTCTGGTGCATCGCGGCTGCGGTTTATGAGAGAAGTCACACTCAATAAAAAAGGAGTCTTGAATATGAAGCCTGACTACAAAAACTGGATTCCCAAGGGAATGCTGGTTTCGCTCATCGCGGGAACGGTGCTGTCGTTTGCGCTGCTGCTTGTTTTCGGCGTATTTGGCATCGGAGTGAGCGGAAAACTGCGCATTGCGCTGGGCGTGGTGTTCGGCATCGCCTTTGTCATCTGTGCAAAGTACACCGAGTGGTGCGTGTATGCCTATCGGAGCTTTTCCTATGACGGCGAGCGCAAGCTTTCAAAGCAGATCATCGAAGGAACCGCGCATTATGTCCCCCTGCCGGAGGGCGGCATTGGGCTGGATGTGGGCTGCGGCAGCGGTGCGCTGACCCATTGCCTGCGCAAAGCGCAATCCCCAGGGAAAGTGGAAATTATGTAGGTAAGACTGCTAAGCGGTATATGGATGCAATGATGGCCTGTCCCCTCGGCGGCTGGGCTGCGTTTTTCGGATCTGCAAATAAATCACGGGAGGAAAAGCGATATGAAATATAACGGTTTTTATTTCTGGATGTTCAAAAGCCCGATGAAAAAGATTCTGGCAGAGAAATACGGCAGGGAATATGCCGCTGACATCATGAAAAAGAGCAAAAAGGTCTATCGTGAGCTTGTCGAGAAAGCGGATGACATCGGCAACGATAACCCAATGGCGTACAATGAGCTGTTTGCCCTTGCCTTTGTCGCACCCTATGTGGCAAGTGAGAAAAAAATCCCGCCGGAAACCGTGCAGGAAATGATGCGCCGCTCACTCTATCATATCAAGTGGTACTTTGCAAAGACTGACTTGAATACCGACAAGGGGAAGGCGGAGAACAAAAAGAGTGTGTCAAATACGCCAAGTGGTATACGCCCGAAAAGGAGGCGAAATACCCGACCTCATTCAAGGTGGATTTCATCGGGCAGCCGTACGAGGGTGCCTGTTACTACCGCATTACCCGCTGTCCAATCTGTTCCTATGCGCGAAATCTCGGTGTTTCCGAACTGATGCCGTTGTTCTGTGAACTTGATGAAGTGATGATCACGCTTCAGCACGGTGTCCTGCACAGGAAACAGACGCTGGCGAATGGCGGAGAGTATTGTGACTACTTTATTACAGGCGACAAGGAACGACCTTGAATTTTATTTCTGCTTCATCGGTGATGCCTGGATCGGGAAGCAGGGAGCTTTTTCACGATTCCCTTGCCTATGGCTGTACCAATCCGTGCGGTTTCGATTAAACCGGACACCAGCCGAGGAGGTTCTGGCGGCAAAGCTGGCAAACTGTGAGGAATTTGCCGAGAAGCTTCCGGACAAGTGGAACACCACCATTTGCGAGAACGGCTGTGCTCTTTCCGGCGGTGAGCGTCAGCGTATTTCCATCGCCCGCGCTTTCCTGAAGGATGCGCCCATCATCCTGCTGGATGAAGCCACCGCCAGCTTGGATGTGGAGAACGAAACTGCCATTCAGGAGGCTCTATCCCGGCTGATAAAAAAATAAAACCGTCCTCATCATCGCCCACCGGATGCGCACTGTTTCCAGTACAGATAAGATTGTGGTGCTCAAAGATGGAGGAGTAGCAGAACAGGGATCGCCTGCACAGTTGCTGCATACGATGAAACCACCATCATTGAAGATCTGTATTTGAAAAAAGTTGTCTAGGAATTGACATCGTGCAGAGTTCATGGTCACCATACAAGAAAGTGACCGCCCAGTGAAAGTGTGTTCACAGAAAGATAAGAGGCATCCGACTCAGAATCGGGTGCCTCATTTTGTCATGCAAAGTTTTCCTGAATGATCTTTCCCTAAGGCAGCATCTGGTCGAGACGCTCCGGGTGGGTCAGGATCTCCATGTCAGGCAGATTCTCAAAAAGGAACTGCTATAAACTACTTCATTTACCTTCTTTTTCGCTGTTTACAATGGCCTGCACCTTGGTGGGCAGACCGTAGATGCTGATGAAACCGGTGGCATCGCTCTGCTTGTAGTCACCGCCTGCGGCAAAGGTGGCGATGTCTTCCCGGTAGAGGGAGTAGGGCGACCAGACTCCTGCATTGATGAGGTTGCCCTTATACAGTTCCAGACGGACTTTGCCGGTGACGTACTCCTGCGTGGAGGTGACGAAAGCACTCAGAGCCTTGCGCAGAGGGCTGAACCACTGGCCGTCGTAAACCAGCTCGCCAAAGGTGATGGCCAGCTCGCGCTTCTTGTGGGCAGTCAGCTTGTCCAATGTCAGGGTCTCCAGCACTTCATGCGCCTTGTACAGAATGGTGCCGCCGGGGGTCTCGTAGACGCCGCGGCTCTTCATGCCCACCAGACGGTTCTCCACCACGTCGTACAGGCCGATGCCGTTGCGTCCGCCAATCTCGTTGAGCTTTGCAATGATGGCGGCGGGCTTCAGCTTCTCGCCGTTCAGAGCCACCGGCACGCCCTGTTCAAATTCCAGCTCCACAAACTCGGACTTGTCCGGGGCAGTCTTGGGGCTGACGCCCAGCTCAAGGAAGCCGGGTTTGTCGTACTGCGGCTCGTTGCCCGGATCTTCGAGGTCAAGGCCCTCATGGCTCAGATGCCACAGGTTCTTGTCCTTGGAGTAGTTCGTCTCGCGGCTGATCTTCAGCGGGATGTGATGAGCCTCGGCGTAGTCGATCTCTTCATCGCGGCTCTGGATATCCCACTCACGCCACGGGGTGATGATCTTCAGGTCGGGTGCAAAGTGCATGATGGCCAGCTCAAAGCGCACCTGATCGTTGCCCTTACCGGTGCTGCCGTGGCAGACCGCATCCGCACCCTCGGCACGGGCAATCTCCACGACGCGCTTTGCCAAAATCGGGCGGGCAAAGCTGGTGCCCAGCAGATAGCCCTCATAATCGGCTCCGGCCTGCATGGTAGGGATGACGTAGTCCTCCACGAACTCGTCGGTCAGGTCTTCGATGTACAGCTTGGATGCGCCACTTGCCTTCGCACGCTCCTCCAAACCGTCCAGCTCACCCTTCTGTCCCACATTGCCGCACACGGCAATGACTTCGCAGTTGTTATAGTGCTCTTTCAGCCACGGGATGATGATGGACGTATCCAGACCGCCGGAATATGCCAGCACGACCTTTTTGACCTCAGACATAGGAACTGCCTCCGTTCAAACCAACTTATATACTTTTCTATTTCCCTCGTGCAATTTCAAGATTGCAGTGTCATTATACAGGCACTTAGAAAATGTGTAAAAAGTATTCTGCATATAGCGGCGATATAAAAGCAGTATTTCACAGCAGGACTTTCTGAACCTATAATAACAGTTGGAAATAAACAGAAAGAGGGTCTTTTTGATGGCTACGATATTTCCAAGAGAAGAAAAAGCAGAGGCACTGTTCGGGGAGATCCTGAAAAATCCGGAAGCCTGCCGCCGTCTGATGGATACCTTCAACGATTCGCTGGACATGGCAGACGTACTGGATGCGCCGACGCTGAGTGCACAACAGTTTGCTGCGGCATTATTCGATGCCTACGAGAACAAGGATCTGTCTGCATTTCTGATGGCGCTCTGTCAGCACAGTATGTTTGATCTGCTGCGGAATGCGGCATTGATCCCCTTTAAGTTCAATGCGGACGGCCAGCCGAACCCGGTGATTCTGACGGATGATGCCGGCGTTCTTTTGCCGGACAATAAGTTTGCAGTCAATAAAAAGCTATATGATCGGTTTGTCCGGGTGTTCCAGAAGCAGGAAAAGGTGAAAATGTACCTTGCCAGCGGCTACTGCAAGTATCACGGCTACGACGAAGGCTCTATGGATGTGGTGGAGTACCACTATAACCAGCATCTGGGGCTGCTGCTGATTTACGAACTGCCGGACACCGTAAAGCAGAAGGTGACCGAAGCCGAAGCCTATTCCACCGTCTGGGACATCCAGATGAAGCTGCAGCACGCACTGCCCCGTTCCGTGGTCTACTATGGACAGGACACGCTCAAGGACGGCGGCACCCGCTACGATGAACTGGGCGTTTTTCTGCCGCTGGAGCACTTTGCTGACCGGCTGGAACGCCATGTAGAAACGGCTACCAAGATCGTTTACGGGGAGTAAGCTCTCCTACAAACGAACTCCCTTTATAAGTGCATCACACAGCAAAACAAAACGCAGCGAACCTTCTGACGGCTCGCTGCGTTTTGCATTATAGAGGGGAGAATGGAAGGCATTGCACCTCAGGTGCAATAACGGAATGTCTTATCGGTGATGATGCGGGCAAAGATCAGACCCAGCGGCAGCGCCACGATGATGAGGATGGCGTTTGCAAACCATGTGGCAGAATCCGTCAGGGACAGGATGCCCAGATTATAGATGGCGCGGTAGAAATACAGCCCCGGCACCATGATAACAATGGACGGAACCGTGACAGAGATGCGGGGATAACCTGCGGCGCTCTTCAGGCAGGAGGCCAGCAGTCCGGCCAGCAGTGCGCCCAGAAACGCTGCAACAGCGGGCGGAAAGCCCGCAAGGCTCACCAGCTCCAGCCGGAACGTGTTCGTTACCGCACCGATAAGGGCAGCGCAGACTGCCAGGTTCCGGGGACTGTTGAACATGAGCGAAAAGCCGAACACACCGCCAAAACTTGCCAGCAGCCGGAACACGATCTCTTCCGGGAGTGTCAGGCTCAGGGCAGGGAACTGCACCGGCTGCAAATGCAGCAGCAGTGCCATGATCCAAGCCGTCATGGTTGCCACCAGAATGATGAGGATGGCGTAGGCCAGACGTTCCAGCCCGGAGCGCATATCCAGCTTGGCAAGGTCGATGCCGCTGGTAATGAACGGAAAGCCCGGAATGATGAAGAGCATGGAGCAGATATACCCCGCCTCGTGCTGCGCCGATACGGCAAACAGCACCTCTGCCATCTTCAGCAGGATGGCATACACGAGGCTTGCTGAACAGACCGACGCCGTAATGCCCAGAAACAGGGTGAAATGGTGCTTTGTCAGCTTGCACCGTACAAAGTTGCCGATACCTGCACCGCAGAAGGCACACAGCATTTCCACAATGCCGCCGCCAAGCAGAAAGGTGAAGCAGCCGCAGGCCAGTGCAGCTGCAAAGCCCAGTGCGATGGGCGAATACAAGCCGTGGATGCGCTCGATCTCATCGAGGTGGCTGTGCAGTTCTTCGCCGGTCATAAATTTTCCTTCCCGGTCGAAGTCGTTGACAAAATGCTCCAGTCGGTTCAGCCGGGAGGTATTCACGCCCGTATTTGTCAGACAGAGTGACTGGGTATAACACTGGTCACCGTCAAAGCAGGTGAACTCAATGGACAACAGGCCGATGTCCGCTGTTGTTGTGACTCCCAGCTCCCGCGAAAGGGTGTTCATGGAGCTTCGGACACGCCATGCGCCGGTGCCGCATTCCAGCAGCATCAGCCCGGTGCGTCCAATGACGGAGGCTTTTTCCACAAGCCCCGCCTCGGTAATGGGGACGCCCTTGCTGGCCGACGCATAGTCGTGCCAGTAGACTTCCATGTGATTTTTGATGATCTCACTTTGCCGTTGTCCCATACCGGAAAGCCTCCTTTGTGATATGGGAATGTTGCAGCTTTTTCAAGACTGCGGTGCTATTATAAGGGAAATTGCAGGATGGGTAAAACGTATCTTGGATATGCCGGCAATGTTCGTTTGGTATTTCAAAGAAGAAAATACGTTGCGTTTTTGGCGGCTCTGCGGCACGGTTGAAGGCATCGGTGGACAGCCGGTATGCAGACATGGAGCCGCATATCGGCTCGGAACAGGGCGGGAAACGCCCTGTGGTAGTTCTGCAGAACAACATTGGAAACCGTCATTCGCCTACATTGATCGTTGCAACTGTTACCACCCGGACGGAAAAGAAGAAAAACCAGCCCACCCATGTGCTGGTGGATTCCAACCCGGCCTTTGAAGAACCGTCCATGATTCTTCTGGAGCAGATCTTCACGATCGATAAATCCCGCATCGAACGCTTTATGGGCTATGCCAGCAAGGCTGAAATGCTCCGCATTGATATGGCTTTGCTGGTCAGTCTGGCTCTGAACGTTCTGAGCGGAAACCGCAGCGAATAGCGGACAACCAGTAACCCGTAAAAATGAGGTGATAGCGATGTAATCGGAGGTGAGTGAGCCATGCGAAAGAGTGCCCCCATTGAAGTGGTGGTACATTACCCCAAAACGAAAGAGGGATGGGACGAACTCGGAAAACGGGTCGCAACCGCCCACGCCAACTATGTGATCGAAAAAATCGACCGTTTGAACTGCCCCACATGGCAGAAGCTCGAATTGCTGCAGGCGGTGATCGATACTACCAAAGGAACCTACAAACCCAAAGAACACCAAAAGCCCGGCTGGCAGCCGAGCCGATAAACAAAGTCCCACGCTCAACATATGCTTTTCTGCTCTGACCAGAGACGGTCAGATTCAGAGGCGGTGTTGAGCGTGGGGCTTTTTGTGTTACATAAGTGTTTTGAAATGCGGCTGACACAACAAAACTGTTGATTGCTGGCAGCCAATATGGTATCCTATGGCATTGCATAACACTCAAAACAGTTCCACTTTTTGCTGAAAGAGCGTATCGAAACCGTCCTGATGGAGCAGCAGAAAAAGCTTTTTGAAAAGTAAAAGCTCTTGCGTCCCGTGAAAAAAGAAGGTAATATAAATACAGAGCAAGACACAGAACGCAGGGAGGGATGAAAACCATGTTTTACGAGATCATGCACCGGGAAAGCTGTGTGGCACAACTCAGCACGACAGGGGAATGCAGGGTCTGCCTCGAGGATTTCATGCCCTATGATCTGGTTCTGGTGGAATCGGATGATTTTGACGAGCGCATCAATAATGTAACGAACTTTTACTATTGGTGCGCCTCCCGGATGTTGACGTTGGATCGCACCTACGCCAAGGAAATCCTGAACAGTATCGGTGCATCTCAGAGTGTTACGGACAGGGAACGAGCACAGATTGCATTATCCTACCATTGTCTGTCTTTGCTGGATGTGTTCTGGGTGAAAGAAGAAAACGAGAAGATTCGATTCGAGGATATCAACCTTTTTGCACACTCCTTAAGCAATGCGCTTGTGGATATTGCGCTGCGGGGGCACCAAATGACGGTGACAAACGCCCATCTTCTGGCAAATGACCTGTCAACGGGCGGCTTGTACCCCAAGGCGTGGGTGCGAAAAGAGGATGGCTTCTATCTTTACAAGGATGGTGGCAGGGAAGCGGTGGAACGTGAAGTGCTGGCAAGCAAAATCTGCCGGTGCTTTGACTGCCATCAGGTACTGTATGAGCAGGGGATGTTTGAAAATGAGCCGGTTTCTATCAGCAAAATTATGACATCTCAGCGATACAGTCTTGTGACCTATGCAGCCTATGACGTCTACTGCACGAACCATGATTGGAACACGCTGGATAAGATCTTAGAGTTGGATGCTCCCAGCTACTATATGATGAACATTCTGGATTATCTGGTGGGCAATACTGACCGTCATTGGGAAAATTGGGGTCTGCTGGTAGACAACGAAACCAATCAGCCCATCCGTCTGCATGACCTGATGGACTTCAACCGGGCGTTTCAGCAGTACGACACGCCAGAAGGCGCAAACTGTCTGACCGTGGGAAAACGCCATCTGAGCCAAAAAGATGCTGCAGTGGAAGCGGTGCGGAACATCGGACTGAACCAAGTCCGTCAGGTGGAGCACACCGTATTCTCCGAGCATCCGGCATGGAAAGCAACGTTTGAAGAACGACTGCGTGTTTTACGGAACACCATGTAAGTCAGAGCGAATATCAGAATAATTGAAACAGAATGATTCCATAACGAAAGCCCGTCTGCGCTGCCACATATCGTGGCTTGCAGACGAGCTTTTTCGTTTGGCCGGAGAAAAATTACCATATCTCACATGATACCTTTTGAAGTAGAAAAAGGTGACCGCTTTCCTGAGCCCAGAAAACCCATTTTGACGCATTTACGCTGCTTTGCAAAATGAGTGGATTCTCTTTTCCATCCCAAAGTGCGCTGGGGAGAGGATAGCATTTTCAATGCAGCGGCTTGCATAAGTGGAAAACCGCGCCTTGCGTGTGGCATCAAAGGTATCTACCGCTTTCATCAGCCCGATGGTGCCGATGGAAACAAGATCCTCCTGATCGCCCGGCAGGGTGTAATATTTTTTTACGATGTGCGCCACCAGCCGCAGATTGTGCCGGATCAGCTTTTCCCGGGCGGCGGCGTCCCCGGCGCGCAGGGCGCTGAAAGCGGCGGCTTCCTCCCGGGCTGTGAGCGGACGCGGAAAGCAGCCGCTTTCCAGATGGAGCGCCAGAAACAGAAATTTTGTGGCGAAAAATTGCAGTAAGGTCAGCAGCACACGATATCCCTCCCGGTACATAGTTGTTAGATTGTATGAGCCGGGGCGCGGATAGTTGCCGGAGAAGCCTTTTGTGCGCGGTATCTTTTCCGCAGGAAAAAAGCGTGGTATACTAAGGGGGAACAATCGAAAGTTGGAGGATACACGCATGAAAATTGTAATCATTAATGGAAGTGCCAGAAAAGGAAATACGCTGGCAGCAATCAATGCATTTATAAAAGGAGCGTCAGAAAAGAATAAAATTGAAATCATTGAACCCGACAAACTCAACATTGCACCATGCAAGGGATGTGGTGTCTGTCAATGCTCTAAGGGATGCGTCGATAAGGATGATACAAATCCTACAATTGATAAAATTGCTGCCGCAGATATGATTCTTTTTGCTACACCAGTTTATTGGTGGGGAATGTCAGCACAATTGAAACTTATCATTGATAAGTGCTACTGCCGTGGATTGCAGTTAAAAAACAAAAAAGTTGGCACGATTGTTGTAGGCGGTTCTCCCGTAGGCAGTATCCAGTATGAGCTGATTGATAAGCAGTTTGACTGTATGGCAAAATATCTTTCATGGGATATGCTTTTCAAAAAATCATATTACGCAACAGCCAGAGATGAACTTGAAAAAAATAAGGATTCCATGAACGAACTTGAGTGGATCGGAAAAAATTTATAAAGCACACACCAAATTCCAGTTTATCGAGTGACGAAAACAATACATTCTTCTGCGGACAACCCCAAAACGGTTGTCCGCTCTTTTTATACCAGCGCATCTTGGCGGGGGAGAACTGCCCGGTGAAAACACCTGCGGGCAGTGTATGAAACGGTCAACGGGCCAACAGCTCAAAATGATTCCGCTTAGTGACCAGCAGCCCTTCCTTTTGCAGCTTGGAAAGCTCTGCCGACATGGCAGCGCGCTCCACGCAGAGAAAATCCGCCAGCTGCTGACGGTCAAAGGGAATGTCAAAGGAGAGGGAGGATTGCCGGATGGACTCGGCAGACAGGTAGGACAGCAGCTTTTCCCGTGTGGTCCGCTTGCTGACATGGGTGATCTTATCGTTGAAAAGCAGTATTTTGTTTGCCAGAACACTGACCAGATTGCGGATGAGCTTCTGGTGATGGTCGCAGGCGGTAGGGCAGGCGGTGAGCAGCCGCTTGACGTTGAGCAGCAGAATCTCGCAATCCTCCTCTGCCACCACACTGATGTTCAGGATGGCACCGGGAGTGGCGGCGTAAGGCTCGCCGAAAAAATCTCCGGTGTTGCACTTGGACAGGATGTTGCGGTGACCCCAAAGATCCTCCTGAATCACAAGGGTAGAGCCGGACAGCATAAGTCCCATGACCTCTGTGGAATCTCCGGCACGGAAGATATAGGAGCCCCGGGGGCGGGTGATCTTCGCTGCACTGACACAGTGCAGGATGGACAGAATCTCATCATCGGTAAGCCCGGTAAAGAAGGGGCAGTTCCGCAGAACAGGAAGATATTTTTGCATAAAAGTTCTCCTTGTTGGAATTCAAACATACAAGATGGCTTTAGTATACTATAATAAGGCTGCAAATGCAAAAACACCCACAACAGGAGAGTATAGATATGATTCGGAAGATCATCCATATTGACGAAGAAAAATGCAACGGCTGCGGGCTGTGCGCAACCGCCTGCCATGAAGGTGCCATTGATATCATCAACGGCAAAGCAAAGCTGGTGCGGGAAAATTTCTGCGATGGCTTTGGCGACTGCCTGCCGGGCTGCCCCACCGGAGCCATCACCTTTGAAGAGCGGGAAGCCCCTGCCTACGACGAGGCGGCGGTGCAGGAGAACAAAAAGAAGAAGAAATTGCAGGAAAAGATGAAGCACCTCCACGAGGGCGGCTGCCCCGGCTCCCGGATGCGGATGCTGGAACAGCAGGAGGCTGCCGAAAGTGTGGCTTCTGCCCCTGTGCAGTCCGTTTCCCGTCTGCGCAACTGGCCGGTGCAGATCAAGCTGGCACCCATCCACGCGCCCTACTTTGCGGGCGCAAAGCTCCTGATCGCGGCGGACTGCACGGCATACGCCTACGCCAATTTCCATCAGGAGTTCATGCGTGGTAAGGTGACCCTCATCGGCTGCCCGAAGTTGGACGCTGTGGATTACAGCGAAAAGCTTACCGAGATCCTGCGCAATAACGACATCCAGAGCGTGACCATCCTCCGCATGGAGGTGCCCTGCTGCGGCGGCTTGGAGATGGCGGCAAAAAAGGCACTGCAGACCAGCGGAAAGTTCATTCCGTGGCAGGTGGTCACCATCTCCATTGATGGTAAAATTCTGGATTAAGCAAATAGAGAGGAACTCAAGATGGAACATAAAATGTTTTGTTTTCAGTGCGAGCAGACAGCGTCCTGCACCGGCTGTACCGGAAAAGCGGGAGTATGCGGCAAGACCGCCGATGTCGCACAGCTTCAGGACGAACTGACCGGCGCTCTGGTTGGACTGTCCAGAGCCACGGACGGCGGTATGCAGGCAACGCCAGAGATGTGGCGGCTGATGATCGAGGGACTTTTCACCACAGTCACCAATGTGAACTTCAACGAAAATACGATTCGGGAACTGATCGGCCGGGTACATGCCGAAAAGGCGCGGCTGGCACCCGACTGCGCAGGCTGCGCTGCCCCTTGCGGACGCACCAGCGACTACGACATGAACCTGCTTTGGAGCGCCGATGAGGATATCCGAAGCTTGAAATCTCTTATTCTCTTTGGCGTGCGCGGCATGGCAGCTTATGCACATCACGCCTTGGTCTTGGGGTATACCGATGATGAGGTGAACCGCTTCTTTGCCAAGGCGCTCTTCGCCATTGGCGAGGACTGGGGCATGGAGGAACTGCTGCCTATCGTGATGGAGGTTGGCGAGAAAAACCTCAAGTGCATGGCGCTTCTGGATAAGGCCAACACCGAAAGCTACGGAACGCCCGTACCTGTTACCGTTCCGCTGACTGTAGAAAAGGGACCGTTCATCGTCGTCTCTGGCCATGACCTCCACGACCTGAAGCTGCTGCTGGAGCAGACTGAGGGGAAAGGCATCAACATCTATACCCATGGTGAAATGCTGCCCGCTCACGGCTATCCTGAACTGAAAAAGTATTCCCATCTCAAGGGCAATTTCGGCACGGCATGGCAAAACCAGCAGAAAGAGTTTGCAGAACTTCCTGCGCCGGTGCTGTTCACCACCAACTGTCTGATGCCGCCCAAAGCAAGCTATGCCGACCGGGTGTTCACCACGTCGGTGGTATCTTACCCCGAAATGATGCACATCGGCGCAGACAAGGACTTCGCCCCGGTGATCGAAAAGGCTTTGGAGTTGGGCGGTTATTCCGAGGATAAATCCTTCACCGGCATCAACGGCAGCAGCACGGTTATGACTGGTTTTGCCCGCGGTACGGTGCTTGGAGTGGCAGATCAGGTCATCGAGGCGGTCAAGTCTGGCGCGATCCGGCACTTCTTTCTGGTTGCCGGCTGCGACGGCGCACGCCCCGGCCGCAACTACTACACGGAGTTTGTAAAGCAGACGCCCGCCGATACCGTAGTGCTGACCCTTGCCTGCGGCAAATACCGTTTCAACGACCTTGACCTTGGTACCATCGGCGGCCTGCCCCGCCTGATGGATGTCGGACAGTGCAACGATGCTTACAGCGCCATCCAGATCGCTGTTGCGCTTGCGGATGCTTTCGGCTGCGGTGTGAATGACCTGCCGCTGTCCATGGTACTTTCCTGGTACGAGCAGAAGGCTGTGTGCATCCTGCTGACGCTGCTGTATCTGGGCATTAAGAATATCCGTCTTGGCCCTACGCTGCCAGCATTCATTTCACCGAACATCCTTAACTTCCTGGTAGAAAACTATGGCATCGCGCCGATCACAACGCCGGAAGAAGATTTGAAAGCATTGTTGAAATGATTGGGGGTTCTGTGAGAAGCACAGCTGGGAGAAAAGAAAAATCATCTTATACCGCTTTGGGGGGAAACGTGGTATAATCTTTGCAGGAACCACCGCAGAAAACGAGCGGCGCTGAGAAAGATTTTGGGAAAGCGAAATGATGAACGAGACTGCAATGCAGGACACCATGCTTTTCTTTGACCAGCACCAAGGCGTATATCCTCTTGATAGGGTGGCTTATCTGGTGGGGCACCACCACAGCCCGGAGCAGATCGACGGCATCGACTACCAAATCCTGATCGAAGCGGATTATATCGTCAATGCATCCGAAAGCGGGTACAGCCAGCAGACGATTCAATCCTTTATGGAGCATACCATGAAAACGACGGCAGGCATCCGACTGACAAAAACGGTGTTTGGAGTATAACGGAAGAGCTTGCCGCAAAATACGAAAAAAAGATTCCATAGCGAGTGACCTGAAAAGGCCGCTCGCTTTTTCTTTACCATGAACTTGAAGGGAGGAACGCTATGCCAAGCAAAACCGAAGAATATCTTGCCCTTGCCCAGCGCACCGATGCCACCGCCTGCGCCGACTACGATGTTTGGAACAACCGAATGAACCGTTATGTCAGGCGTGGCTCTAAGGGCATCGCTCTGCTGGATGAATCCAGCGGATTCCCGCGCCTGCACTACGTTTTCAATGTGTCGGATACGGGTGTGCGCCGCAATTCCCGTGACCCCGACCTGTGGCAGTACAAGGAATACTCTTACTTGTCAATCTGCTGTAAAAAATCACCCAAGTTTGGGTAAAATTGACAAAGTGAAAAAGAAAGCCGCTTCTATCTTGACACTCCACAAAGAATATGGTATTGTAGTCAAGCATAAAATAAGTTATTCTTCAAGTGCTTAATTTGTTTGTGCCTTACAAAAAAGAAAATTGTACGTGAGCAGCGTCGTTGGATTGTTACCGTTTGGCGGGCTAGACCAACTCTGCATAGCACAAGCCGAAAGCGTGTTTCAGCCTTCGGTATGTTTGCTGTGTCGAGAGTGGTCTTTTTTTATTGCCTTTTTCAACCTGAGGAGGAGAAACAATGCAATATACCGTCAAAAAACCGATCAACAACAACATTCTGCGCGTGGTGGATCCCACGGGCTGTGAGCTGATCGTCACCGGGCGAGGTCTGGGCTTTGGCGTTAAGCCGGGCTATAAAATCGAGGCTGAAACCGTGGAGCGCAGCTACCGCATGACCAGCCCTGCCGTGCAGCAGAAGTTGGTGGAACTTCTGGAACAGATTCCGTATGAGCATCTGCTGCTCACCGACGAGCTGGTGGCAATGATCCGCAGCCGGGTGAACTACCCGCTGAACGAAAGCCTGCTCATCACGCTGGCAGACCACATCAGCTTTGCCATTCAGCGCAGCGAACAGGGGATTCGCTTTTCCAACCCGCTGATGGCTCCCATTCGGGAATTTTACCCGGAAGAGTATCGCCTTGGCATGGAGTGCCTTGCCGCCATCCGCCAGCGCTGCCATGCAGACCTTTCGGACGACGAGGGCGGCTTCATTGCGCTGCACATCGTCAACGCAGAGCTCAACACCACCATGAGCGTGGTGAACGATGTCACTCGCTTTGTGGATGGCTGCGTGCAGGTGGTGGAATACTTCTACAACTGCCATTTTGACCGGGATGCACTGGATTTCAGCCGCTTTACAGTGCATTTGCGCTTTTTTGCGCAGCGCGTATTTCAAGGAAAACAGGAACAGGAAAACGATACCCACGACGAAGTGTTCCGCGCCCTAATCGCCCGCAATTGCAGCGAACACTACAAATGTGCCTGCTGCATTGCGGAGTATGTGCGCAACACCTGGCACAAGGAGCTTTCGGACGAAGAACTGGTGTTCCTTACGATCCATCTGAAACGGATTCGGATGGGGAAATAAGCTTTCTTGCTTCACCTTTGATTCTCCACAGGTTTTTCCTGTGTGGATATATATGCTGGATACGAACTTGAGAAAAGGAGAACTGAAGATGAAAGACAAGATCTTTGGCGTGCTGCAGCGCGTGGGACGCAGCTTTATGCTGCCCATTGCACTGCTGCCTGTAGCGGGCCTGCTGCTGGGTATCGGCAGCTCGTTCACCAACGAAACCATGCTGGCGGCCTATGGCCTGAACAGCGTCATCCACCCCGGTACCCTGATCTACACCATTCTGGACGTGATGAGCCAGACCGGCAGCGCCGTATTCAACAATCTGGCGCTGCTGTTCGCCATGGGCGTGGCCATCGGCATGGCCCGCAAGGAAAAAGAGGTGGCTGCCCTGTCCGGCGCAGTGGCCTATATCATTATGAACACGGCCATTCAGGCCATGATCAACGCGGCAGGCGGCGTGGACGCAATGCCTGCCAACTCCACCACCACCATGCTGGGCATCACCACCCTGCAGATGGGTGTGTTCGGCGGCATCGTGGTCGGCCTGGGCGTGGCGGCGCTGCACAACAAGTTCTATAAGATCGAGCTGCCGCAGGTGCTGGCCTTCTTCGGCGGCACCCGCTTTGTGCCCATCGTCAGCTCTATTGTGTATCTGGTGGTCGGCATTGCCATGTTCTATATCTGGCCGGTGGTGCAGAGCGGTATTGCCGCGCTGGGTGCACTGGTGCTGGCTTCCGGCTACGCAGGCACCTTTATTTACGGCCTGCTGGAGCGTGCGCTGATTCCCTTTGGACTGCATCATGTGTTCTATATGCCGTTCTGGCAGACCGCTGTGGGCGGCACCGCCATCATCGATGGCGTTACCGTGACCGGCGCACAGAACATCTTCTTTGCCGAGCTGGCCTCCAAGTCTACCACGGTGTTCTCGGTCAGCGCTACCCGTTTCATGGCCGGTAAGTTCCCCTTTATGATGTTCGGTCTGCCCGGCGCGGCGCTGGCTATGTACCAGTGCGCCAAGCCGGAAAAGAAAAAGGTTGCAGGCGGCCTGCTGCTTTCCGCAGCCCTGACCGCCTTCCTCACCGGCATCACCGAGCCGCTGGAGTTTACCTTTATCTTTGTGGCACTGCCCATGTACGCGGTGCACTGCGTGCTGGCCGGTCTGTCCTTCATGCTGATGCACATTCTGAATGTGGGCGTGGGCATGACCTTCTCCGGCGGTCTCATCGACCTGGTGCTGTTCGGTGTGATGCAGGGCAACGCCAAGACCCACTGGGTGTGGGTGGTCGTGGTCGGTGCGGTGTACTTTGTACTGTACTACATCATTTTCCGCTTTATGATCTCCAAGTTTGACTACAAGACACCGGGCCGTGATGATGCCGAGGAAGTCAAGCTGTACACCCGTGCGGACGTGAACGCCCGCAGCGCCGCTTCCGGCAGCACCGCCCCCGCAGGGGATGATCCGGTCAGCGCCCTGATCGTAGAAGGTCTGGGCGGTGCCGCTAATCTGTCCGACGTGGACTGCTGCGCCACCCGTCTGCGCTGCACCGTCAAGGATGCGGCACTGGTCAAACAGGATGTGCTCAAGGCCTCCGGTGCCTCCGGTGTGATCTGCAAGGGCAATGGTGTGCAGGTGGTGTACGGCCCTAAGGTAGCCGTCATCAAGGCAAAGCTGGAAGATTATCTGGAAAATGCGCCTAAGACCCCGGCGGCGACTGCAACACCCGCCCCGGCGGCTCCCGCAGCAAAGGATACCGTGCTGTCTGCCTGCCTGAACGGCACTGTAGTGCCGCTGGCCGATGTAAAGGATGAAGCCTTTGCCAGCGGTGCACTGGGGGATGGCATTGCCATTGAGCCCACCGACGGTGAACTGGTGGCACCTGCTGACGGCGAGATCTCCTCCACCTTTGAGACCCACCATGCCGTGGGCATGACCACGGCTGACGGTGCCGAACTGCTGATGCACATCGGCATCGATACGGTCAAGCTGGGTGGCAAACACTTTACCTACCTCGTCAACGAGGGTGACAAGGTGAAGAAAGGCCAGCCGTTGATCCGCTTTGATCTGGAAGCCATTAAGGCCGAAGGATATCCCGTGACTACGCCGCTCATTGTCTGCAATACCGATGACTATGCCGCTGTCGCGGCTAAAGCCAGTGGCACCGTAAAGCAGGGCGATGCGCTGCTGGAACTGAAGCACTAAGCGTTTCTCCCAAACTGTAAGGCAGGGTTGTTATAAAAGGGGCTGTTGCAAAATAGCCCCAACGAAAAAATGAGATAGGTTTCCCCAAAAGGGGTTGTCTATCTCATTTTTTTGTTGTAAACTGAAACTGCAATGAACCGACTACAGAATGAACAGTATACTCGACGTCCTTTAGTTTATATAGTAGCGGTCCTGTTTTTCGAGCCAATCTTCACACAGCCGCTGGGCTTCGTCCTTTGTGCAGCAGGTGCAGTTGAAAAGTTTGCCACGGATGGAACAGTAAGTGTAGTGTACCTTCGGGACTCCATTGGCATCTCGAAAATTAACGCAACGTTCCTCACCGGGCAGCAGATAGATCGTATCCACGTTCAGCAGCTCCTTTTACCTTCGTTCATGTGCTAAGGGCACAACCGCAGCTATTGGGTTGAAAATAAGGCTGAAGCCCCAATTGCTCCAGCCAATGTCAGAGTTTCTTATCGCAAGTCAAGAAATTAGCGCAACATTCAACAGCATATTTGCGATATGCAATTCAACGTTGTTGCTGTTGCATTAAAAAGTTGAATTGCTATAATTGTCCATCAAAAATACGTTGGTTCGTTTTACACTGTGACGATTCAAAAAACAGAGGAGAGATATTTTACTATGATCTACAAAAAGCGATACGGTCAACCGTTTGATACCGAAAGTGTAGTGGGTTCTTTTTTGCCCATGATGGAAACGATACCCTATCTGACCAAGGAGCCGGATGGTTTTTCCTATGCCATGGAACCGCAGGATGTCCTGTATGGTCTTGGCGAGAACGTCCGTGGTATCAACAAGCGCGGGTGGGTGTACGAAAGCAAATGCTCCGATGACGGCAACCATACCGAGGGCAAATCCTCGCTGTACGGTGCTTATAATTTTATGATCGTGTCCGGCAAGGATACATTTGGCTTTTTTATCGACTACCCGGGCAAGGTCACCTTTGACTGCGGCTACACCGACATGGATACCTTACGCATCACGGTGGCCGAGGAAAATTACGATTTGTACATCATTGAGGGCGAAAGCCTGACCGATATTGTGCACCAGTTCCGCCAGTTGGTGGGGCGCAGTTATATTCCGCCCAAATGGGCTTTTGGCAACGCCCAGAGCCGCTGGAGCTACATGAACGAGGACGAGGTCCGCGAGGTGGTGGCAAATTACCGTGCCAATAATATGCCGCTGGACGCCGTGGTTCTGGACATTGATTACATGGAGCGTTACAAGGACTTTACGGTGGATGCGCAGCGCTTCCCGCATTTTGCAGACTTTGCCGCCGAGATGAAAGCGCAGGGCATCCGTCTTGTCCCCATCATCGATGCAGCAGTCAAGGTCGAAGAGGGATATGATGTGTACGAGGAAGGCGTGAAAAACGGCTACTTCTGCACGAATCAGGATGGCACCCCCTTTGTAGCCGGTGTGTGGCCGGGACGGGTACACTTCCCCGATATGCTCAACCCGGAAGCCCGTGCTTGGTTTGGCAGTCAATATAAAGCTCTGCTGGATCAGGGGATCGAGGGCTTCTGGAATGATATGAACGAGCCTGCTATCTTCTACGCAGAGGAAAGACTGAAAAAGACTTTTGCTCAAATTGAGAAATACAGCAAGCAAAACCTGGATATTTCCAGCTTTGGTGCTTTTACCGGCATGGTGGCAGAGCTTTCCAACAACGAAAACGATTATAAGCTGTTCTACCACAACACCAAGCAGGGGCGTATGCGGCACGACAAGGTACATAATCTTTTTGGTTATAACATGACCCGTGCTGCAGGCGAGGCTTTTGAGCGGCTGGAGCCGGACAAGCGCATTTTGATATACTCCCGTTCTGCCTGCATCGGGATGCACCGGTATGGCGGCATCTGGACCGGCGACAACCATTCTTGGTGGAGCCACATTCTGCTTGCGCTGCACATGATGCCCTCCCTGAATATGTGCGGCTTCCTGTACGAAGGCCCCGACATTGGCGGCTTTGGCAGCAATACCACGGAAGATTTGGTATTGCGCTGGTACGGCATGGGCATCTTCTCTCCGCTGTTGCGGAACCACTCTGCCAAGGACACCCGCCGGCAGGAGCCCTACCGCTTTAAAAACAAGGCCGCCTTTGCCGGTATTTTACAGCTGCGCTACCTGCTGCTGCCCTACATTTACAGCGAGTACATGAAAGCTGCCCTGCACGACGGCATGTACTGTATGCCGTTGGCTTTTGCCTTCCCGGAGGACGACTTTGCCCGCCGGGTGGAGGATGAGGTGATGATCGGTGAAAGCCTGTTGATCGCCCCGGTATATGAGCAAAATGCCCGTGGTCGGTATGTTTACCTGCCGGAGGAGATGCTGCAGGTGCGGGTAAAGTGCAGCGAAAGCAACCGCATCGAAACCAGCGTGCTGCCGGCAGGCCATCATTACATTCCGGTGGAGCTGGATGAAGTGGTGTTCTTTATGCGCAAGGGACACCTTCTGCCCCTCGCCAAGGGTGGCAAGAAGATCCAGAATGTTGCCGACGTGGACTTCACAGACCTGCGTCTGCTTGCCTATGCTCCCGATGGTGCATCCTATGAATACTATACCGATGACGGCGAGACGAAGGATTACGACAAGCCGGAACATTTTGTGCATATCACGCTGGATGCGGATGGAAACGCAAAGAGTGATCGTGCTACGGTCAAAGTAGAAGGATAATCGTCAGTCATTACGCAGTTCCTACAGAGTGACAGCGTTTCAGCTTGAAATGCTGCCACTCTTTTTTGTTGTCTATATCACAGATGAAATAGCCACTCTATCTGGGAATCCGGGAAGAATGAGATGACGAGAAATGCTGAAAGAGATGTTTATGGGACAGCTCTTTCAGTAAAATGACCTCAGAAGAAGCAAAACACACTTCAGACGGAGGAAAATACAATGTCAAACGGTGATTACGGCTATTTCGGCAAGGGCGACACGGGCTATGCCCAGTACATGACGGCTTTCAACCGCAACTTCGGCGGCTCGTCCGGCGGTGGTGGCGGCGGAAACCACAATAATGGCGGCGGCGGGGGAGACGACGGCGGCTGCGGCTGTCTCATTGCCATTGCGGTGGTGGTCGTGCTGGTGCTCCTCGCCATGGGAAGCTGAGGGCATCCCCACGGCACAAGGCTGTCTTGCGTGACCCGGTCACAGAAAATCTAACTAGGAAATGTTATCATATAGTCACGGAAAACACTAACAACATTCCGATGGAGGATTTTAATATGAAGGCAAAGTTTTATATCTGTGAGCACTGTGGCAACCTGGTCACCACCATCCACAACGCAGGCGTTCCGCTGGTCTGCTGCGGCGAAAAGATGAAGGAGCTGCTCCCCAACACGGTGGAAGCCAGCGGCGAAAAGCACCTGCCGGTGGCAGAGCTTTCCGGCAGCACCCTCACGGTTACGGTGGGTGCAGTGGAGCACCCCATGGTGGATGTGCACCACATCCAGTGGCTCTTTGTGGAGACCGAAAACGGCGGACAGCTCCGCTACCTCGCCCCCGGTCAGGCACCAAAGGCGGTGTTTGAACTGGGCAGCGAAAAGCCGGTGGCGGTCTACGCCTACTGCAATCTGCATGGTCTGTGGATGACGAAACTTTAAAAAATAAACGGGCTCCTGCCAGTGGTTAAACGCTTGCAGGAGCTTTTTTGCGTGCAGACGCTTTTCTGTGGAAAGGAAGCATGACACCGTTATTATGAAGAAAAATCTCACAGAGCTTGTTTTTATCCTTGACCGCAGCGGCAAGTCCTCGTCAAAATTCCGGGTGCCATTCGTCCCGGATACCAATGTCGGCGCAGACGATTTTTCCACACAGGGGCGAAGAAATTTCTGCCAGATGCAGCGGCTTATAGCTGTCGAAGGTTACGGTCAGGTCTGCATGAGCAGCACCTTCGGCAACCTCGCCGGTATCCGTATTGATGCCGCTGGGCAGGTCTACGGCCAGCACAAAGGCACCGTCCTTGTGCAGACGGCGTATCAGCCCGCAGGCAGCAAGACCGGAAGGCCGCAGTTCACCATGGAACCCGGTGCCGTAGAGGGCATCCACAACGGCAACAAAGCGCTGCATTTCCAGTACAGAACCGTCGGCGCAGATGTGCACCGGCAGGGAGTGCAGACGCTCAAAATTGCGGATGGCGTCAGCAGTTTTCGGCTCGCTCTCAGCCAAAAGAACGGTCACATTCCAACCATCTTTTGCAGCGGCACGGGCGATCACGAACCCATCGCCGCCGTTGTTGCCCTTTCCGCAGACCACCAGCAGCCTGCCGGGATGCGGGAACTGCTTTTGCAGTTCGGCGTAAGCAGCCAGCCCGGCGTTTTCCATCATTTGCAGGTAGGACAGACCGTGGGCATCCCCGGCTCGTTCGATCTCCTTCATCTGCGCAGCCGTCACAATGCGGTGTTTCATGTTGGCACCTTCTTTCTGTCTTTATTATAATGGATGGGACTGCTGGGAACAAGATGAAAGATGCCGGTGCATAGAATCTGTCCCCGGAGAGTGGCAATAAGCCCTCCGGGGATATTTTTGTTTTTGGGAATCTTTTCCGCAAGGAAAAATCATGGTATACTGAACGCAACGAATCCAAAGTAATAAACCGGGAGGTACCGTTATGAAGTGGGGAATTTTAGCGACCGGCACCATTGCCAAAAAATTTGCGTCTACGGTGGAACAGATGGGCGCAGAGGGAGAGCAGCTTGTTGCCGTGGGTTCACGGCACATGGAAAGCGCACAGGCGTTTGCACAGCAGTACGGCATTCCCCGCTGCTATGACTCCTACGAAGCCCTTGCCGCCGACCCGGAGGTGGAGGCAATCTATATTGCCACCCCCAACACCCTGCATTACGAAAACTGCAAGCTCTGCCTGGAGCAGGACAAGCACGTTCTGTGCGAAAAGCCCTTTACCATCAGCCCGGAGCAGGCGCAGCAGCTGTACCGTCTGGCGGAGGGAAAGCACCTTTTTCTCATGGAGGCGTTCTGGATCTGGCTGCTGCCGCTGTACGACCGCCTGCGCCAGATCCTTGCGGCTGGCACCATCGGGGAGCTGAAGCAGATCACCTGCCAGTACGGCTTTGTGGCCTCCGGTGCCCGAAAGGACCGCAAGTTTGATTCCGGTCTGGGCGGCGGTGCGTTGCTGGATATCGGCATCTACAATCTGGGTTTTCTGCGCATCCTCACCGGACAGGACCCGGAGAAGGTGGAAACCAAAGAGGTGCACATCAACGAGTACGGCACCGACGATTACAGTCGCCTTGTGCTGACCTACCCCGGCGGCTGCAAGGCAGAGTCTGTCCAGACCATCGGGCAGGAGCTGGAGCGTAATGCCCGCATTGTTGGCACCAAGGGCAGCATCTTTCTGCCGGATTTCCAGCACGCCGAGACCATGACGCTGGAAGTGGAGGGCAAAGAGCCGGAGGTCATCCGCTGCCCGGTGGACATCAACGGCTTTGAGTATGAGATCCGGGAAGCAAGCCGCTGCGTCAAGCTGGGGCGTACCGGCAGCGACCGCTACACCCCGCAGGACAGCCTTGCCCTGACCCGCCTGATGTACGACACCCGCATGAGCTGGGGCATGAAGTTTGCGGGCGAGGTGTAAGCACACACCTTGCACAGGGGACTTTTTGTGTGCGGAAACCATGGGACACTAAGAACGACAACTTGGAATTTAATGGAGGGATGTTTCTATGAAATCTTTTGTTTGCAGTTTGTGTCACAATGGCATAGTTGGAGGAGGTCTGTACCTCGACAGTCAGTCGCTTACTTACAAGACAAACAAGCTTACAGTTGGCAAAAAATACAGAAATTTAGTTTTGCCGATGCAGGAAATAAAAGAAATCTCTTGGAAGTGGATAGTCTTTCCAATTGCAACAGTTAATATGAAAAATGGAGAACTATATAAATTCATTATTTTCAATAAATCACGCTTTGCAAGATGGTTTCAAGAGTATTCTCAATAAATACAAAGTGTCAAGTTCCAGTCTGCCGGGCAGACAGGCAACTGAAAACCACACAAAAAACGAAGGAGCAGCCATGGTACTTTATTTTACGGGAACCGGCAACAGCCGGTATCTGGCGCGGCGCATTGCCGAAGGGTTGGAAATGCCGCTTTACGACCTGAACGCTTGTATCAAGGTAGGGGATACTGCCCCGGTGCAGACCGGGCGTGACGTGGTGCTGGTCACGCCTACCTATGCATGGCGCATCCCCCGAGTGGTGTCGGAGTGGCTGGGCAAGACCACGCTGACCGGGGCAGAGCGCATCTGGTTTGTGATGGACTGCGGCAGCGAGATCGGCAATGCAGCAGGCTATAACCGGCAGCTTGCGGCGCAAAAGCACTTGCAGTACATGGGCACAGCTCAGATCATCATGCCGGAAAACTACATTGCCATGTTTAATGCACCCCAGAAGGAGCAGGCACGGAGCATCGTGGAACAGGCAGAGCCCGGGCTTCAGAAGGTGCTGACCCGGCTCAGAGCCGGGCAGGAATTTCCCCCGCCGAGAGAAAACCTCTACGACCGCTTTATGAGCGGCCCGGTGAACCCGGTGTTCTATCGCTTTTTTGTAAAAGCCGATGCCTTCCGGGCAACGGATGCCTGCATCGGCTGCGGTAAGTGCGTGGAGCTATGCCCTCTGAACAACATCCATCTGGAAAACAGCAAACCGGTCTGGGGCAAAAACTGCACCCACTGCATGGCGTGCATCTGCTATTGCCCGAAAGAAGCTATCGAGTACGGCAAAAAGAGCAAAGGCAAGCCCCGGTATCACTTTGAAGCACTGGAAAAGAAGCAGGACGTATGAAATTAAGGGGGCTCCGGCAGTGGGCAACCGGCTGACGAGAAGGCAGATTTGTCTTTGAAAGAATAAACCTATTGACATGGTGCGAAAATGGGTTTATACTATCCCCAACACAAGGAAGGGAGCGCAGACAGATGAAACATACAGCAGATGCCCGGCACAGGCTGCCCGGGCGAATGCGCTGCTCCCAGACAAATTCCCGGCAGACAGACTGAGAAAAAAACAGGAAGATGCCGTTGTCTGGGAGAAGTGCCCGAACATACATCGTCACAATAAAAGGAGAACCGACAATGGCTGTTTATAAACTGTGGAACGCACTGAAGGATGCTAAAAAATATCACTGGGTGGAACTTTCTCACTCGCTGAACAACGAAAGCCCCTACTGGTCCGGTATCCCGGAAGGCTCTGTGGAGCTGGCAAAGACCGTGTGGGACTGGGGCAAGCCGGAACTGGAATGCCTGATCCAGACCTTCAAATTCCCCGGACAGTTTGGTACCCATATCGACTTCCCGGGTCACTTCATCAAGGGCAAAGCACTGTCCGAAAAGTACGATGTGAATGACCTGATTTTCCCGCTGGTGGTCATTGATATCTCTGAGCAGGCCAAGAAAGACCCCCGCTACGCTGTGACGGTGGAGGACATCAAGGCCTATGAAGCAAAGTACGGCCCCATCCCGGATGGTGCGCTGGTGGCTCTGCGCAGCGACTGGTACAAGAAGTGGCCGGATATGGATGCGCTGTCCGGCATCGACGCAGAGGGTAAAGAAAATGCCCCCGGCTGGTCGCTGGAAGCATTGGAGTATATCTACAAGGTGCGCAACGCCGCCGCCAACGGCCACGAAACGCTGGATACCGATTCCTCTGCGGTGGCGGAGGAAAAGGGTGATCTTGCCTGCGAGCGCTATGTTCTGGACAACGACAAGCTGCAGGTGGAAGTGCTTGCAAATCTGGATAAAGTACAGCCTGCCGGTGCGGTGGTCATCGTTTCTTATCCCCGCATTGAAGGTGCAACTGGTCTGCCCGCACGGGTCTGGGCCATTACCGAATAAGAGCGGAGAAGTGGGAAAATGTCCTTTGAAAAAGCAAAAGCAGACCTGGAAGAAAAAGGTCTGGGAGACCATGTCATTGTGCTGAGCGAGTCCTCGGCCACCGTGGCAGAGGCAGCCCACGCACTGGGCGTAGAGCCTGCCAGCATCGCAAAAACGCTGTCGGTTTTGCAGGGCGAAAAGCCGGTGCTCATCGTCACCGAGGGCACGGCAAAGCTGGACAACCACAAGTACAAGAGCCTGTTCCACATGAAGGCTAAAATGATCCCCTACGATGAGGTGGAGACCTATGTGGGTCATGCGCCCGGCGGCGTGTGCCCCTTTGGGGTGAACGAGGGCGTGGCGATCTATCTGGACGAGAGCCTGCGCAAGTTCGACACCGTCTACCCGGCAGCGGGCAACGGTCACACCGCCGTCAAGCTGACCTTGCAGGAGCTGGAAGCCGCCGCCGGAGCCGAGGGCTGGGTGGATGTCTGCAAGGAGCCGGAAGGCGAGTAAGGTAACACAAGATAAACGCAAAGAGAGTTCTGCCCGGACCTTCGTCCGTGACAGAACTCCCTTTTTGCTTCGCAGAATAATTCACAACACACCTCTATCTTTATTTCTACCGCAAGTCAAGAAATTAGTGCAACATTCAAACAGCATATTTGCGATATGCCATTCAACGCTGTTGCTGTTGCATTAAAAAAGTTGAATTGCTATAAAAGCATATAGTTAGCTTCTCCTAAAAACCCTTGACCTTTTTGCCGGAGCCATGCTGTATGTGGTGGAAGAGCTGATCCCGGAAATGTCGCAGGGACAGAACTCCAACGTTGGCACGGTGTTTTTACGGTGGGCTTCAGCGTGATGATGGTGCTGGATGTGGCACGGGGGTGATGGTTGAGGAATTCCGAAAGCGAAATCTACTTCAAAATCTCCGAAAATGCCGAAACTTCTTGACAGAGACAGCAGCAGGGCGTATTATTTTGGCAGAGAGACCGCTGAAAAGCGGCTTTTTATAGGATCGTAAGTTAGCACCATCTAACTTACGACACGAGAATTGCCGGTCTGTCACCCGGAGCAGTGGGCGCATCTGGTAAAAAGCATTGCATTGTGAATGGTAAACAGAAAGAGGGTAGGGCTATGTCCTTTTTTGAAAACACCCGCAAGCCCGTAGGTCTTGGTGGGAAGATCATGGTTGCTATGATGAACTTTGGGCACAGCGCAATGGCAGCGTGGGGATTGCATTTTTTGCAGCCTGCCCCGGATGCTATGGTGCTGGACTGCGGCTGCGGCGGTGGGGCGAACATCAAAACGATGTTGAAACTTTGTCCCAACGGCAAGGTGCAGGGCATCGACTACTCAGCCGTCAGCGTGGAAAAAGCGCGAAAAGTCAATGCCAGAGCCATTGCGGCAGGACGGTGTACCGTGCAACAGGCAAGCGTGACAGAGCTGCCGTTTGAAGCGGAGCAGTTTGATGTGGTGACCGCCTTTGAAACAGTTTACTTCTGGCCGGAACTTGCGCAGAATTTCAGAGAGGTCTATCGGGTGCTGAAGCCCGGCGGAATCTTTTTCATCTGCAATGAAGCAAACGGCGAAACAACAAAAGACGACAAATGGACGAAAATCATTAACGGTATGACCATCTATACGGATGCTGATCTGAAAGTGTATCTGGAGCAAGCAGGCTTTGGCAGGGTTCAGAACCACAAAAATAAAAAGGGCTGGCTGTGCATCACAGCACAGAAATGAGGTGCGATCATGAATGTGAGTAAAGAGAAGAAAGCAATCGTCGCGGGTATGGTCGGTTGCTTGCTCTATGTGATTGGCGACTTTTTGTTTTCGGCGACCGGGAAAAGCCAAAGCACAGAATCCATTGGGCTGATGGTCAAGGTAGCCTATCTCGATATGGCGACATGGCGCATGGTGCTCAGCATTATCTGCGGCGTGCTGGGAACAGCACTTTATTATATCGGATTTCACCAGATGTGGAAACTCCTGAAGCGGCATCTCTCCCAACCGAAACAGCGGAAGTGGGTCAAGATGTTTCAGGCTGCATATCTCACCGGTACGGTCTGCTGGGGTTATGTCCACGCCATGTTTATGAATGTGGCACTGATCTTTAAGTTTGCCTTTGTGCAATACGACGATATGCGGGCGGCGGCTGAAATTGCCAACAAGGTGTTTTACTGCAATGCCGCGCCGCTGCTGGCATCGTATATTCTCTGCGATGTGCTGCTTTCCATCGTGATGCTCGTGCTGATCTGGAAGCGAATGCTCCCATTGAAAAGCACAGGACAGCGGATACTGGCGTCCCTCTGCAATCCTATCGCCTTTGCCGGGATCGTGGGCAATCTGTTCACGCTTCTGCCGTGGCCGCTTAATCAGATCGACCACGGAACGGAATCCACCGGGCACCTGCTGGTTCTGGCGCTTGGACTGGTTCTCCTGCGAGAAATGACAAAAAGTGGAGAGTTAAAAGAGGTGGAGGTCAGACGATGAAGGAGACTTATCTTTCCCGTGACTTCCGGGAGACTGCGGCACAGCGCTTTCCCACGCAGGCAAAGCAGCTGAACGCCGCTTTTGATGCACGCCTGAATGCGCTGCTGGCTGAAAATGCAGGTGCAAGCAAGGAAAAGCAGTACCACCTCAAGCGGCAGATCTTACCGGGCATTGCGGCCTACGAAACCTTACAGCGGGTCATGCCGAAAGAAGAAGCACTGCAAACCGTTCACGGCTATGTGGAGCGCTTGGCGAGAACGAGCCACAAACAGCTTGCCGCCCTGCTGCACATACCGGGGCTTTACCGCCTTGTTCCCGGTGTTTTTGTCAAATCCACCCGGAGCGTTTTCGGCCCGGCGGCGGGCTTTGCCCCAAAAGAACTGCAGACCGGTAACGGCGTCTGGCGTGTGGATATGATGAAGTGTCCCTATCACGACACCTGCACAGAATACGGCTGCCCGGAGCTGTGCCGCTGTTTTTGTGACAGTGATGACATCAGCTATACCGGGCTGCATCCGAAACTGATCTGGGAGAGAAGCATGACGCTGGGGCGCGGCAATGATCGCTGTGATTTTTGCATGAAGGTTCGATAATAGCGGGGAGACATATTGGCATGGAGCACTTTTTGGCAGACGGCGAGACAGTGGCAGATGCGCAGCAGAATCAGGAAAGTGAAATACAATGAAAGTTACAACATTAGACGAGAAATCCATCCGTGATATCGGCCATGCCTTCGGCTATTATGACTATGGAGAGGAAACAGGAATGTCCGCTGCCTTTTCCGGGAAAGAAGCCACGGCAAACTATATCTGCGCTTATGTGCGCGGGGTGCTGCGGGGCGGCTTTCTGCACACCACCAGCGAGCGGGGCGAGGGCTATATCGCCTACAAGCTGCCGAAGGAGAAGATGGGGCTCAAGACCATGTGGCCCATTGCCTGCGGAATGCTGCACAACTCTACTCTGAAGCGCCTTCTGCGGTTTGGAATCGCCATCAAGCGGGGCGGCGCTTCCCTGCAAGACCGCATGGACAAGGAAAAGAAGCCTTATATTTTCGTTGGCCTTGTCTGTGTGCGGGAGAAATATCAGGGGCAGGGTTATATGCGCAAGGTGCTGAACTTTGCATTTGCCGAGGGCGACCGGCTGGGCGTGCCGGTGATTCTGGAAACGGATGCCAAAAGCAAGTGCGACAAATATGTGCATCTGGGCATGGAACTTGCCGGGATGCACGATCTTGGTGCATTTGGCAAGCTGTATGATTTGATCAGGTACCCGGAGCCGACCAAAGCAAACGGGACAGTGTGAGGAAAGGACGGCGGCGCAATAAAGAAAAAACAAAACGGTTCATCCGCTGGTGCATACGGTAAAACCAAAGGGAGTTCTGCCCGGACCTTCGTCCATGACAGAACTCCCTTTTTTACTTCATAAATCTCAGTGCGAAGGTCTGCCGGGCAGCAGGAAAAAGACGTTCATAGCGCTGCCTGCTGCCACGCTCAGCGGAGCAAAAACCACACGCCCAGCAGGATCGCAAGGAAAATCAGATTGGACAGGGTGAACAGCCCGAAATACTGTCTCTTCCCCTGTGGCAGCTCCCGTGCAATCTGCCGGTAGGAAATAAGACTGGCCATGGATGCGATCAAAGTGCCAAGACCTCCCAGATTAGTGCCGATAATGAGGGCTTGTGTCTCTGCCGTGAACCCGGACAGCAGCAGGGCGGCGGGAACATTGCTGGTGACCTGCGAAGCAAGAACCGCTACCAGAACTTCCCGACCGGTCAAAAACTCCTGCAGCCAGCCGGAGAAAGCGGGAATGCGGCCAAGATTGCCAATGAAGATGAAAAAAGCTACAAAGGTCAGAAGCAGGGAATAGTCCACCGTCCGCAAGGTGCGTGGGTCTGCAAAAAGGGCGCAGACGAGCACAGCGGCAAAGGCAATGCCATAGGGCAGCACCCGGATCACGGACAGCAGGCAAACGGCAAACAACACCAGATACAGCAAGATGATTTTCTGATCTCCCTGAGATGCAGAGGAAGAAACAAGCTCGTCCACGGAGAGGGCGGCAGAGGTTTTCCGGCAGACCATTGCTGCCCAAGCCAGCAGCAGGAGCAGAGAGACCAGGGTGTAGGGCAGCATAAGAAGCACAAAGCCTCCGATGCTCATGCCGCTTTTTCCGTAAAGATAGAGGTTCTGCGGGTTGCCGATGGGAGTCAGCATACTGCCAAGGTTTGCCGCAACGGTCTGCATACAGACCACCGGGATCAGAAGAGCGCGGCGGACATCTGCTCCCAGACGGTTCAAGACCACGAATGTAAAGGGAACGAAGGTCAGCAGGGAAACATCGTTGGTGATGAACATACTTCCGAAAAAGCACAGCCCGACCAGTACCATCGTCAGCTGAAAGGTGCTGTGAGTGCGGGACAGCAATGTGCGTCCCAGCCCATCAAAAAAGCCTTGCCGCCGCAGCCCGGCCATGACCGTCATCAGGGAAAACAGGATCGCCAGTGTGCGCAGGTCGATGTAGCCGATATACTGCACATCCGGCGGAACAAAGAAGGCGGAGACAACGGCCAGAACAGCGGCTGCGGTGAGGACCGTTTCCTGCTGGAGAAATTGTTTGAGTTTCATAGAGACACATCCTTATAGTTGCAAAGGCAGTCCTGATGCGGTGCCGGACGGCTTTTTTGGTATTTCAGAACAGCAGCTTTTGCAATTCATTTTTGCAGCACCATCCTACTCCATTAGCGGGGCATCGTCAAGAGAAAACAGAAAAAACGCGATTCGAGCAAGAAAAAACGGATGGCTCCGCAGAACCATCCGCTAAAACTGGTATACTTAGTCTTTCCGATACTTATACGCACCCTCAATGGCGTCAATTTCCGTGGGAATACAGAAGTTTACGTCCTGATACATGGGAGAGTAGCCTTTTAAGCAAGGATTCCGGTGGACTGCAAAAACAGCACCAGCATCATCACCGGGGCAACATAGCGGATCATCACCCGGTAGAGCTTCTTGCGGCGGAAGGTCTCGCCGCCCCGCTGCATCTCGTCAATGACGTAATCCGGCGTCATGACCCAGCCGATCAGGATGGTGGACAGCAGGGCAATGAAAGGCATCATGACACTGTTGCTGACGTAGTCCATGATATCCAGCAGCTGAGCCGCAGAGCCGTTGGGCAGCTGTACCTCAAAATAGAAGATGCTGTAACCCAGCGCAATGATGGCGGAAGCGGCCAGATAAATGACCGCCAGCACAAGCACCGTCTTTTTGCGGCCCGAGTGGAAGATCTCCATGCAGTTGGCGGTGATGGATTCCAGCACCGAGATGCAGGAGGTCAGGGTGGCAAAAATAGCGGTGACGAAGAACAGGATGCCCACGAAAGTACCGGCCTTGCCCATGGCGGCAAACACCTTGGGCAGCGAGACGAACATCAGGCTGGGGCCTGCGCTCATGCCCTCGGTGCCGGAGAACACATACACGGCGGGGATGATCATAGCACCGGCCAGCAGAGCTACACCGGTATCAAAAATCTCGATCTGATTTACCGCCTTGTTCAGGTCTACGTCCGGTTTGACGTAGGAACCGTAGGTGATCATAATACCCATGGACACGCTGAGAGAGAAGAACAGCTGGCTCATGGCGTCCAGCAAAATCTGCAAAAAGCGGCTGACGGTCAGCCCTTCCATATGCGGGGTCAGGTAGTAGCGCAGACCTTCCAGACCGGTACGCATCTGCCCGGAGGCGTCCTCGTGGCGCAGGGTGAGGGCGTAGCCCGCGATCACGACCACCAGCACCAGCAAAATGGGCATCATGTAGCGGGACACCCGCTCAATGCCGCCCTCCACGCCGTTGTACACGATGAAAGCTGTTACGCCCATGAACAGCAGAGCGAACACCACGGGCGACACCGGCGAGGTGATAAAGCTGGTGAAATAGCCGTCCTCGGCAGCGGCAGCAGACTGCCCGGTGAGGTAGACCACCGCATATTTCGTGATCCACCCGCCGATGACGGCGTAGTAGGTCATGATCAGAACCGGCACCAGAAAGGTGAGGATGCCGAGGAATTTCCACTTGGGACGCATGGTCTCGTAGGCGCGGATGGCACTCTGCTTGGTGCGGCGTCCGATGGCGATATCCGAGGTGAGCAGGGTGAAGCCAAAGGTCAGCACCAGCACCAGATACACCAGCAAAAACAAACCGCCGCCATCCTTTGCGGCAAGGTACGGAAACCGCCACAGGTTGCCGACACCCACCGCACTTCCGGCGGCAGCAAGGACAAATCCGATTTGTCCGGAGAAACTGCTTGCTTTCTTTTCCATGATTCTCAAACTCCTATCCTAACTGCAATCCAGCATATTGATTTGTTGGCAACAACGGCTGGATTGCGTGTCGCAAAGATGCTGCTTGGAGCAGGCATCTTGTTTATCTTGCGACGAACTATTGTAATATAGGATAACATGAAGTATCATATCAGTAAACACAATAAAATTACTATGACCTATAAATTTTACTTATGGAGCGTTTGCGATGCGGGAACAGAAAGACCGATACGAGATATTTTTGAAGGTATGCGAAACGGGCAGTTTTTCCAAAGCAGCGGAGGCACTGAACTATACCCAATCCGGCATCAGCCAGATGATGGCGGGGCTGGAAGAAGAACTGGGGGTGCAGCTGTTCGCCCGCATCAACCGGGGCGTGACCCTGACCGATAACGGAACACGTCTTTTGCCCTACATCCGGGAACTGGCAAACCAGAAGACCCGGCTGCGGCAGGCGGCGTTCAACATCAACCACAAGGTGGAGGGCAAACTGCGGGTGGGCAGCATTTCCAGCATCACAACGCTCTGGATGCCGGAAGTCGTGCACTATTTCAAGGAGCATTACCCGAAGGTGAAGATCGAAATTCTGGACGGCAACTATGATGAGATCCGAGAATGGATCATCCGTGGACAGGTGGACTGCGGTTTTCTCTCGTCCATTGTGGCAGACGACCTGAAATTCTACCCGCTCCGGGATGACCCGTTGTGTGCCGTGTTCCCGGAGGGGCATCCGCTGGCTGCACAGCCCAGTGTGACCCTGCCGCAGCTGTTTCAAGCTCCGCTCATCATCGAAACCCCCGGCTGCGACAACGATATCCAGCACCTGATGCTCAAGTGCCCGGTGAAGCCGAATATTGCATACAGCTTCCGGGACGATACCCTCATCATGGCCTTCGTGCGCAGCGGGCTGGGCGTGACCATCTCGCAGGAGCTGGTGATGCAGGCATTCGGCTGCCCCGGTGTGGTGTCCCGCCCGCTGGAGCCTGCCTGCTGCCGGACGCTGGGGCTGGCGTTTTCCAAGACGGCAAGCTCGGTGGTGAGCCGGACACTGCTGGAATATCTGAAATCCACCCGGCAGCGAAAGGATACACCGCAGATAAAATAAGAACGAAAAGCGTGATATACTGAGTGGGAAAACTAGGAATTGCGGGAGAGAACACGATATGAATTTAAAATACAAGAGAGCAACGCTTGAAGATATCGATATGTTGACAAAAACGAGAATAGAGGTGTTAAGAGCGGCTAATAAACTTTCTGCTGATACGGATATGAGCGAAGTTGAAAGACGATCCTATAATTATTATCAAAAAGCTCTTTGTGACGGCTCTCATATTGCATATTTGGTTTTTGACGGAAATCGTTTTGTAGGGGCTGGTGGTGTTAGTTTTTTTCAAGTAATGCCGACTTACCACAATCCAAATGGAAACAAGGCTTATATCATGAATATGTATACTGATCCTGAATATCGAAGACTGGGAATTGCTTATAAAACATTAGATATGCTGATTAGAGATACTAAAAGCAAGGGTATTACAGCTATTTCATTAGAAGCAACTGAGATGGGACGACCATTGTATGAAAAGTATGGATTTGTAAAAATGAATGATGAAATGGAATTGCCAGAGTGATAACTTCGCGTTTGTAGAGCGAAGCGGAACATGAATGCCCCAGTGGAAGGCAATTACTCTGCGTTCTCCGGTTTCTGTTCCGCAGGCTTTATGGTCTTGACTCGCAGGGTGAAGTACAGCAAATGACAGACCCACACCACGGCAATGCAGACCCTGCCGATGGGCGCATTTTTCATGCAAAGAAAGCCGATGGCCATAACAGCGGTGACCATTGCGATGATCTTGCATTTTGTTCCGGCGGTCATGGCTTTTTTCTGAACGAAGCTGTCCAGATGTTTTTTATATAAGTTCGTACCTACGAACCAATCGTGCAGTTTTTGGGAGCTTTTCGCAAAGCAGAGCAGGGTTGCCATGTAGAAGGGGACGGTGGGCAGAATGGGAAGCACGATCCCTACGGTGCCCAGAACCATGCAAAGAAAGCCCAGTACGATCCAGAATGCTTTTAAGAGTTTTTTCATCATCTTCTCCTGTTGATTTTTTGTGTTGCTGCACGGCAGTGCAGAGCGAGCGTCTCCGTCACAGTTTCAAAACGGAGATCTTAAATGTTAGTGATAACTAACTTCCTGCCTTATGAAAAGCCGCCCGTTGGCGACTTTTCTGGAGAGATAATACGATATTCTGGAAACTTTGTCAAGATGTACTTTGCGGAGCGCTGCGCCTGTTACCCGTATATTTTCCCTACGATCTTTCCGCGCGCAGCAGCGGGCAGAAGCTTGCACAGCAGGCTCAGGAATTTATACTGTGCACCGGCAACATAAACGACGGCGGGTTTCTTTTTCTCCACAATGCCGGCAATGTACCGTCCGATGTCTGCCGGGTCCATGCCGTTTTGCTCGTCGTGCTCCATCTGACTGACGCTCCGGGAGATGCGTCCGCCATATTCATCATCGCCGAGAATACTTTTCTGGCGTGCTTTTGTAAATCCGGTGCAGATGTCTCCCAACTCTACAACGGTAACAATGTTGATCTGATTAGAGTATACCGCATTGCAAGACAGCTGTCTATATTGCAGCCGAATTATCACAGAGCACGGGATGTGATGCAACAGCTGATGGAAGTACAGCACACCGAAGAATGTGATCATCGGCTTGACCGCCGTTGCGGTGAATGACTCCTGAAATCGGGGGCGGAAGGCGTTGCACGTCTGATTATGGTAAAAGTCTTATGAGTGAAATGCTGCTGACTTATGACGGCAACCAGAAACGCTATGCGCAAATTGGCAGAAAAGCTTGCCGCAAATCATGAATAACAGATAGCTTTTCATAAGCGAGTGACCTGAAAAAGGCTGCTCGCTTTTTGTTGTCATTGCTGTATTTTGGCGGTAACGGTATTTTGTCAGTAGGGGATAAACACGTGTCGTAAAAATAAGTGCTCTTTACGAGAAAAAATTCTTGAAACGCTTTTGCTATAATGTTACAATGTATACTATATAATGGTATATATTCAAAAAGCTGCTGACAGCAGAACAAGATATTGCAAGCACCTTCCTGAAATCGGTGAAGTGAAAACGAGACCGGAATAAGACCGTCTGGGGCGGAGAAAGATTGGATAAAATGAAAAACTCTGGAATGAGCGAAACCATGCAGACCCTGCTGCGGAAAAGTGTCTGTGCGATGCTGAGCCTGCTGCTGTTGCTGTCAGCCGTGCTCCCTGTGAAAGCTGCCGCAGAGACCGCCCCTGCAAAGGTCGTCCGTGTCGGCTCGTTTGAGGATACTTTCAACTATGTCAACGAGAAAGGCGCAAGAAAAGGCTACGGCTACGAATTGCTGGAGACCTTATCCGGCTATACGGGCTGGCAGTTCGAGTATGTGACCTGCGACTGGTCAGACTGCTTTGAAAAGCTCGAAAACGGCGAGATCGACATCATGGGCGATATTTCCTATACGGAGGACCGCGCCGGGGAGATGCTGTTTTCGGACGAGCCGATGGGAGTGGAAAAATATTACCTCTACGCCGATCTCTCACGCGCAGACATCTCCGTCTCCGATTTCAAAACGCTGAACGGCAAAAAGATTGGTGTTCTGATGGGAACGGAGCCGGAAGTGATGCTGACCGAGTGGGAAGAAAAATACGGCCTGAAAACGGAACACGTCAACGTCTCCAACAACGAGGATGTAAAGCAAAAACTGGCAAACCACGAGATCGACTGCTTTGTCTCGTTGGAAGAATCCTTCTGGGCAGAGCGTGGCATCTCGACCATAACCCGTGTGGGAGAATCCGGCATCTACTATGCAATCAACAAAAACCGGCCTGATCTCAAGGAAGAACTGGACAGTGCGATGCGCGCGGTGGAGGACGAGGCTCCTTTTTATACGGCAGATCTGTACAAAAGATATTTCTCAATGGATTATACGCCCATCCTTACGGGGGAGGAAAAGGCGTGGCTCACAGAGCATGGCGCGATCAGGATGGGCTTTCTGACGAGCGACAGCGGCGTCAGCACCTTTGACCCTGCCACCGGGAAGCTTACCGGGGCAATCACGGACTATATTCAGTTTGCAGCAGATTGTCTGGGCAATCAGGAACTGGAATTCCAGCTGGTCGGCTATGACAGCAAGGAAGCAGAACTGGATGCGCTGAAATCGGGCGAGATCGACATGATCTTCCATTGCGACCAGAACCCCAATCTGGCGGAAGAGTATCACTTTGCCCGTACCAACACAACGTGGACCTTCAACCTGATGGCGGTCACGAACAAACAGTACTTTAACGAAAACAATGTAAACCGCATTGCTGTTCCCCAAAACAAACTCTCCCTGAAAAAGTACCTTGCGTTTTATTATCCGCAGTGGGAGATCGTGGACTGCGATACACAGGAGGATGCCGCAAAGCTGGTCAAAGACGGACAGGCGGATTGCTTTGTTACCGGGATCAGCAGTGAGAATAAATACAGCAAGAAATACAGCTTTTACAGCGTTCCGCTGGTAAACCCTGTAAGATCCTGCTTTGCGGTCAATAGCGGAAACCGCAGCCTGTTGTCCATCCTGAACAAAACAATCAAGGCAATGCCTGTTAATATGCTTGCCGGCGCGCTTGCGATGTATAAGAGCTCCGCGCGGAAGGTTACCCTGAGCGATTTTATAAAGGATAACTTCTTTAAGGTTATGTTGATCAGCAGCATTGCTGTTGCAGTCGTTCTGCTCACGATTTTGATGCTGCTCCAGAAGGCGCGTAAAGCCGAAGCTGCTGCAAGGAAAGCCGCAAACGATACGCAGGAACTGAATGCAAAATTGCAGGTCGCTGTGGAAAAAGCAGAGAGCGCGAACCGCGCCAAATCCACCTTCCTGTTCAATATGTCCCATGATATCCGCACGCCCATGAACGCCATTATCGGTTACGCAGACCTTGCCTCCCGGCATCTGGATGACCCTGCAAAGCTGGAAAAATACATGGAGAATATTCAGGTATGCGGACAGAACCTGCTGATGCTGCTGAACAATGTGCTGGATCTTGCCCGCATTGAAAACGACAAAACGGAGATCGAATATTCTGTTTCGGATATCGAAAAAGATTTCCGCAACTGCATTGCGATATTCCAGAATCAGGCAGACAGCAAGGGGCAGACGCTTATGGTGACGACACAGCTGCTGTATCCGTATGTCTATGCGGATATCCCGCACCTGACCGAGGTGTGCACGAACCTTGTCAGCAACGCGGTCAAATACACCGGTGCCTGCGGCACGATCTGCTGTGATATCACGCAGAAGCCCGGCGAAAAAGAGGGCTGGTGCAATACGGTGATCACGGTTGCCGATAACGGCATCGGAATGTCGCAGGAGTTCCAGAAGCATATCTTTGAGCCCTTTGAACGGGAGCGCACATCCACCGTCAGCAAGGTGGAGGGCAGCGGCATCGGAATGGGCATCGTGAAAAAGCTGGTCGGGTTGATGAGCGGCACCGTGGAAGTGGAGAGCAAGATCGGTGTTGGCTCCACGTTTACCGTGACCATTCCCTGCCGCATTGCCTCGCAGGAGGAAACACAGGCGAAACGAGAGACCACTCCTTCGGACGAAAAGAGCCTGTGCGGTGTAAAGATCCTGCTGACCGAGGACAACGACCTGAATGCAGAGATCGCCACCGAACTGCTGCGGGAAGAAGGCTGCACGGTAGACCGCGCAAAAGATGGCGTGGAATGCGTGGATATGCTGGAAAAAGCTGCAAACGGAACGTATCAGCTGATCCTTATGGACATCCAGATGCCGGTGATGAACGGCTACGATGCGGCAAAAAAGATACGGCAGATGGACGACCCCCAAAAGGCAGACATCCCCATCATCGCTATGACTGCAAATGCCTTCTCCGAAGATAAACAGGCGGCGCTGGATGCCGGGATGAACGACCATGTCGCAAAGCCGATCAATATGAACATCCTTGTGCCGACCATCCAGAAATACCTTTGATGCGGACAGAAAGCTTTGCATAAGGATGCTTGCAGACCGCAATACACTCGCTAAACGAATACCGCCGAGGATGCTTCCCGTTTTGGGAGACATCCTCGGCGGTCTTTTGTATATTTCCGCATTCTCGCTGGTCTATCTCAAAAAGGCATACGACCACTGTCTGGAGCTGGGCATCACACGCAAGGAACTGAGCAACGTGATCAAATCCAGCCTTATTTTTCCGTTGTGCCCAGCCTTTCCATCGTGGTGGGCCTGTTCGTGCTCATTGCGGTGCTGGGCAGCGTGTGGGCTTGGTGGCGGCTGTCGGTCATCGGCTCGCTCTCGTATGAAACCATGATCTCCAGCTCCATTGCGCAGGTGCTGGGCTACGCATCCTCTGCAGAAATGCTGGAAAGCGCCACCGGACGGCAGTTTGGCGTGGTGATGATCCTGATGAGCGTGGGTATGCTGAGCGGCTTTCTGATCCTGCTGCCCTTTGGCAAAAAGCTGTGCAAAAGCGTGGACCGCTCTGCAGCCGAAAGCGGCGGCAGCACTTGGAAAAACGTGCTGTCCGGTGTGTTTATGCTGGTGATGTTCTCGGTGTACATCCCCATCCTGCTGTTCACCGATAATGTGCAGGCTGCCGTTATGATCACCGGTCTTGTGATCGCCATTGGTGTGGGTGTGCTGGCAAAGCGCCCGGGTCTTGCATGGCTCAATAACTTTGTGATGGCATTTTCCATGCTGGGCGGCCTTGTCTCGTCGCTGGCATGGGTACGGATCTTCGGTTAAGGAGGGAAACGGACATGAGTAAAGCAAAGACTGAGACCAAAATGGACTCCTTCCAGAGCTGGGCGCACCGCTGGGGACGCGTGGGCACCCTGATCGTCCTTATTTACATGGTGGCGCTGCCCTTTGTGGTGCTGGCTGCCTATGACAGCATCCCGTCTCTGGGCGAGGTGTTTAACGTGAACACCTTCTCCATCCTGCTCATCTACATCCCGGTGGGCTTTTCAGGAGCACTGAGCTACACCCCCATTCTGGGCTGCTCGGCGTATCTGGCGTTCATCACCGGCAACATCATGAACCTGAAGCTTCCGGTGGCGGCAAACGCCATGAACCTGACCCAAAAGCAGCCCAACACCCCGGAGGGTGAGGCCATTGCTTCGGTGGCTGTTGCGGTCTCTTCCCTGATGACCGTTGCCATCCTGACGCTGGCAGCGGTGTGTGTCTCCTTCATCAGCCCGGTGTTCGAGCTGCCCGCCGTCAAAACTGCTTCCGGCTACCTGCTGCCGGCTTTGTTCGGCTCCATGGCGCTGGGTCTGTTCGCCAGCTCGTCCAGCGGCAGCAAGGTGGTCAAAGGCGGCATCAAGGGCGTGCTGCCGGTGCTGATCATCATGACGGTGCTCTCCCTCGCCGCACGCCTTGCAGGCTACGGCTCCGTGCTGGGCGGGCTTGTGGGCATCTTTATCATCGTGATGCTGCCCATCGGCATCCTGACCTCCTATGTGCTGTGGAAAAAGGGCAAGATCCAAGTGGTGGACAAGGAGCAAAAGGAAAAATAAGCTAAAAAGTCTCCTGACGAAAAACAGTCGGCGGATGACGATACTTTAACAAACGAACGGACTTCTGCGCGTGTTTGGACGCCTGCAGAAGTCCGTTTTGCGTGCAGAGACTTTTCTGCGGGGAAAAAGCATGGTATACTGAAGGCAGTGAACCGGAACGGATCAATGAAAGACGAGGACTGTAAAATGAACATCGAAGAACGGGCAGCACAGGCTGCCGCATGGAAAGCAGCCGGACAGTGCAACTGCGCACAGGCAGTGCTGAAAGCATTCGAGGACAAGCTGCCGGTGGACACCGACACCCTGATGAAGCTGGGCGCAGGCTATGCCGCCGGTATGGGCTGCATGGAAAGCACCTGCGGCGCATTGATCGGCGCAGTGATGGTGGCAGGCGTCGTCACTAACGGCAAGGGCACGCCCCGTATCTCCAAGGAATTGCTGCAAAGCTTTCAGGAAAAGTGCGGCGCTACCATTTGTAAAGATCTGAAGGGTGTGGAGACCGGCGCACCGCTCTGCCCCTGCCCGGAGTGCGTCCGTAACGCCGTGCTGGCACTGGGCGAGGTGCTGGGAGAGTAAAATGAAGAAGGTGCTGTTTGTCTGCCACGGCAATATCTGCCGCAGCCCTATGGCGGAATTTGTGATGAAGGACTTAGTGGAAAAGGCGGGGCTTTCCGCGCAGTTTGAAATAGCTTCGGCTGCCACAAGCACCGAGGAAATCGGCAACCCGGTCTATCCGCCCGCCCGGCGGAAGCTGGCCGAGCACGGCATCTCCTGCGAGGGTAAAACCGCCCAGCAGATGACCCGGCGGGACTACGAGACCTACGACTATCTCATTGCCATGGATCACAACAACCTGCGGAACATGGAGCGGTTTGTGGGCAGCGACCCGGAGCACAAGGTGTCATTGCTGATGGACCACACCCGCCGCCCCGGCGACGTGGCAGACCCGTGGTACACCGGAGACTTTGAAGCCACATGGCAGGATGTGCTGGAAGGCTGCACCGCCTTGCTGGAAGAGCTGCGATAAAAGAAAGCACTTTCAGAAAGATCGCCTTAAAGAAAAAACAGCGCCCCGGAGAGTTTTTTTATCGCTCTCCGGGGCGCTGTTTTATTGCGGTGTTTCTTTTGTGCGCAGACGCCGGCAGGCGTCCTCTTTCACAAGCTCAATGACCACCGCCGTCAGGGGGATAAAGAAGATGATGCCGATGATGCCAAAGAGCTCTCCGCCGATCATGGCGGCAACAAGGGTGTAAAGCGGGGAAAGCCCTACGGACTTTCCCACCACACGGGGATAGATGAACTGGTTTTCAATAAACTGTACGGCAAGATACACGATAAGGCAGCGCACGGCCAGCACAGGGTCAACCAGCAGCACAAGGAACACGCTGACTACGCAGGAGATCAGTGCACCCACATAGGGGATGATGGCGCAGATGGCGGTTAGCACCCCCACCAGACTGCCGTAGGGAATCCTGAAAATGGAAAACGCAAGGGCCATCAGAACGCCAAGGATCACCGCTTCGCTGCATTGTCCTGTCAGAAAGCTTGCGAAGGATTGACGGAACAGCCGGCAGAATTTCAGGACTCCGGCGGCGTGGTCGGGCTTCAGGTAGGCACACACCAGTGTGCGGGCGTGATGGCCAAGGCTCTCCGTCCCAAGGGACATATAGATGGAGATGATCAGCGCAAACGAGGCAGTCACCACGATATTCACCGTGGCGGATACTGCCCCTACTGCATTGACCAGCACAGTGTCGATGCCTGCGGTGATCTTGTGCAGCAGCTGTTCCCAGTTGATGCCTTCCAGCCAGCTCATCAGCCAGCCCATGTCGGTATTCTGTGCGCTGAGATAGGCGGTCCAGCGGGGGATGTTGGCTTCGATCTGCACATAAAGGCTGTGGAAGGACTGTACCAGCTCCGGGATCAGCAGGGTCAAAGCCAGCACCAGCACCAGAGCAACACCCAGCAGGGTGATGAAAAAGCTGAGAAGATGGATGGCTTTAGCCGAGGGCTGCTTTTTCGCCTTGCGGAACAGGCTTTTCAGCCGCTTTTCCAGCCCGGTCATGGGCACATTGATGAAAAGCGCCAGAATACCGCCCGCCAGAATGGGCAGCACCAGATCTATGAGCTTTGCGGCAAAGGCCAGAACGGCAGAGAGCCGCAGCAGCGCTACAAAAAGCGTTACCCCTACAACGGTAACAAGCAGATACTGTTTTGTTTTTGGTTCCATGCAAAGATCCTTTCCCGGAGGTTTGTGGCAGCAGGCTGCAAAAAGACCGTCTGCGGACTTTTTATCGTATTTTTTGAAAATAGTGCCTGTCAGAACGGCATACTTGTGAGATGCAGTTTGCGGATGCTGCTTGTGTATTTATAGTATTGTAATCAGAAGAAACAGGCTTGTCAAGACGATGCAAAATGGCTGCGCAGCTTTATGACAGTACCATTCCGCTCTCTTGGGAGGAAAATATAGCTGCGGTACTGTTTCTGACGATATTGCTGCCGGAGCAGCGCGAATTTTTTTAAAGCTCCGCCTCCAAAACTGCGTATTTTGGATATGCAGCTTTGGGGCGTTTGCGTGAAAAAATGCAAACTGCTGCAAAAAGCCGCGGTACCGTAAAAAGGGAAAATAAAAGGACTGAAAAGCAGGCTGCGGAAAGGTACGGGGACTGCTGTGCCTGTGCTGCAGATGCATAAAAATCGGCTTTTTTCGGCAGGGGAACAGTCTGAACGGCGGCGTTCTGCTGGGCGCGATCCCGGGCATGACCGCCACCATGGGCGTGGCGCTGCTCATTCCGTTCTCTTTTGGTATGGATCTGATCCCGTCCATCGGCCTGCTGGACGGCTTCCAGTTCATCCCCACACTGATCGGTCTGTTCGCCGTCTCCGAGGTCATCGCCGGCGTGGAGCGCATCATCCGCGGCGAGGAGCAGGAGCAGAAGTCGAAGGAAAAGATCACCAATGTGCTGCCGGATCTCAAAACCATCCGTCAGATCTGGCCCAACATCCTTTCCGGCGGCCTTATCGGCACCTTCATCGGTGCTATCCCCGGTGCAGGCGGTGATATTGCGGTGTTCGTCTCCTACGGCGCCAGCAAGTCTGCCAGCAAGCACCCGGAGCTGTACGGCACCGGTATCCCCAACGGCGTTGCTGCTACCGAGTCTGCCAACAACGGCTGCTCCGGCGGTGCTATGATCCCGCTGCTGTCTCTGGGTGTTCCCGGCGACTCCGTCACCGCGATCCTGCTGGGTGCCTTCTCCATCAACAAAAATGCCTTTGATGTGGGCGTTTGCGTAGCCTTCGGCATCATTGGCTGGCTGATGAATAAGTACGAGTTCCCGCTTTCGCCCATTCTGCTGGCTCTCATTCTGGGACCCATGTGCGAAAAGAACTTCGTCCGCTACATGAACATCCAGCGTGGCAACTTCTTTGCCATCACCACCTCTCCCATCGCCATGGTCTTTGCCGCTGTGGCCATTCTGGTCATCGTGTTCTCGATGTATAATCAGAGCAAGATCAACAAGAAAGCAGCCGCTACTGCACAGGAGAAAGCATAACCTCCTGATAAGCACTGCCGGATAAATAACAAAAGCGCAGCTGTCCTGTTTTTGCAGGGCGGCTGCGTTTTTGTTATACGCTGCGGCTGTAAAAAACAGATGCAGTGCGAACTGCGGCGTACCCATTGAAACCCGTTGGCATTTCAAAAAAGCGCTGATGATCGCCGCTAAGCAGCAACGATTATGTTTCTGTTGAAAAGCTCTTGACAATGGGAACTTTTTTGATTATAGTAGAACTAACAAACATTAGTTAGCAAAGGGCGGAGAAAAATGGAAGACACCAAGCAGCGCATTCTGGAAAAATCTCTGGAACTATTTTCGACCAAAGGGTATGATGCGGTCAGCGTGGGCGAAATTGCAAAAGCGGTGGGCATCAAGGCTCCGTCTCTTTACAACCACTTCCCCAGCAAGCAGGCGATTTTTGATGCCATTGTAGAATCAACGGCTGCCCACTACGAAAAAGATACGGGCAGGATCGACATTCATGTGCAGAATGTAAAGCAGGACTGCCCTACGTTTTCTCATATTTCGGAGCAGGCTCTTGCGGACAAAGTTCGGCAGATCTTCCTGTATTCTTTGCACGATAAGCAGGTCAGTCAGTTCCGCCGGATGATGACGCTGGAGCAGTTCCGCTCCCCGGAGCTTGCAGCACTGTTCTCGGAACGCTATGTGGACCGTATGATCGCTTACCATGCAGGAATCTTCCGCTCCCTGATCGCAGGTGGCGAAATTCGGAATGAGGACCCGGATACATTGGCATGGATGTACGTTTCCCCGGTCATCACCCTGCTCAGTGTCTGCGACCGCCAGCCGGAACGGGAAGCCGAAAGCCTTGCAAAGCTGGACTCCCATGTAAAGCTGTTCTTCCGTACCTTTAACATTGAGGGAGGTAAGAAATAAAGGAATTTTTGAATTTTATATTGAAGTAGAAAAACGCCATAAATGCTAAAATCAAAGGAGAGCTTTTTGAAACATACAACATTTGCACTGGGACTTGTGGGCTGACCGGGAGGTCTGGCAAATACCACAAGCCACTCCTCCCGAAGACGAACAGACACAATTCTTCAGGAGGACGATACCATGAATCGTGAAAATAAACGCAAGACCTTTGAAAAAGGTTACTATAAAACCCACGCCTGCAACGATACCTTTACCTGCAAAGTCTGCGGACGGGTCTGCACCCCGCAAAATGCCGGCAGCGACCACCGCAACCATTGCCCCAACTGCCTGTCCAGCCTTCATGTGGACGAAGAACCCGGCGACCGTGTCTCCGACTGCGGCGGCATCATGGAGCCGGTGGCCGTCTGGGTACGCAAGGGCGGCGAGTGGGCCATCATCCACCGCTGTAAACGCTGCGGAAAACTCAGCTCCAACCGGGTGGCGGCAGATGATAACCCCATGAAGCTCATGAGCATTGCCATGAAGCCCCTGTGCTCTCCGCCGTTCCCGCTGGACTATATTGAAGAAATGACCGCCTTGATGGGCGGCGATGGACGGATGCGGTAAGCCGCAGGAGAAACTACAAGATGGACTATATCAGAGTTACCAAGGAAAACATCGACAAGGAACACATCTGCTGTGCCATGTCCGGCAAACAGAGCCTTGCTAAGAAGGAATGGCTCAAGCAGCGATTTGAGGAGGGGCTTGTTTTTTACCGCAGTGCGGAGCGGGGCAAATGCTTTATCGAGTACATCCCGGCAGAAAACGCATGGGTGCCCATTGAAGCGGCAGGCTGGCTTTATATCAACTGTCTGTGGGTCTCCGGCTCCCTGAAAGGGCACGGCTATTCCAGTGAGCTGCTGGAAGAATGCCTTCGGGATGCCAAGGCGCAGGGCAAAAACGGCGTTTGTATTCTGTGTGCCGAGGGGCGCAAACGGGAGTTTCTCGCTGACCCAAAGTTTTTGACCCATAAGGGCTTTAAGGCTTCGGACATCTCCGATTGCGGGATCAACCTCATGTATCTGCCCCTTGCAGAGAGTGCCCAGCCGCCAAGATTCAAGGCCTGTGCCAAACATCCCAAGGTGGAGGAAAATGGCTTTGTCCTTTATTATACCGACCAGTGCCCCTACACCTATTATTGGGTGCCAAAGGTGCAGGAGATTGCAAAGGAACATGGGATTCCGTTCAAAGCCGTTCACATCACCGAGAAAGAGATGGCTCAGAATGTTCCTGCACCGGTCACAACATACGCATTGTTCCGGGATGGGAAGTTTGTGACCCAGAGCATCCAGTCAGACAAGAAATTTTTGAAATTAGCAGGCGCAGCGGATTGAAGGATTCAGGAGGAAAAAATGAAATACGATCAAACGATTATCACTCCAAAAGGACTGGCAGTCCACATCCGAAACGGTGCGGCATCCGATGGAAGCGCCGTGCTTGAAAACTTTAATTTGACACACGCGGAAACCGATTATCTGCTGAGTTATCCTGATGAAAATCACTTTGACGCGGAACAGGAAAGCCAATACTTGGAGAAAAAGTCAACCAGCCCGAATGAGATCGAACTGATCGCCTTTGTGGATGGTAAAGTGGCAGGAACTGCCGGAATTGATGCAATCGGAGCGCAGTATAAAGTGACGCATCGTGCCGAATTTGGCATCAGTATCCTGAAAGAGTATTGGGGTCTGGGGATCGGGCGAGCCTTGATGGAAGCCTGTATCCATTGCGCTAAAACCGCCGGATACGCTCAGTTGGAGCTGGAGGTAGTGGCGGAAAACGCAAGAGCAATCTCCATGTACCAGACGGCAGGATTTGTGGAATATGGCAGAAACCCAAAAGGTTTTCGCTCTCGGAACGCTGGGTATCAGGAACTGATCTCCATGCGGCTGGAATTATAAATCTTATCATCAATCAAGACGCCAGACGCAAAGACGCAGAGCAGAACTTGTGAAAACAAGCTGCCCTGCGTCTTTTTGGCACCGGAAAGGACTTTCTGTGAATTTTTTGAGATTGATTTTTGGGAGAAAAGAGCCGTGGGTCGAATTTGAAACTCTGTACTCCACCCAGCGGCTGGAGCGTTTGCGGATCTTTATGGCGGAAAACAAGATTCCCTACAAGGTGCGGGCGGCACTGCTTCCGGTGTCGCTGAATACGCCGATGCCTACCGGAGCAATGGCTCAGTCCTTGTGGTACGTTGCAGTTCGTTCCGGGGATGTCCACCGGGTGCAGCACTATCTTCGCACAGAAAGGGATATCTAAGATGGAGCAGTTATTGGTACGTCTGCTGTTAACGGCTGGCATCCTGCTGCTGATCGCAGGGGTGATTTTTGCCATTCTCCAAGTATGGCTCTATACTGGCCTTCTCTGGGCGGGTGCGTTTGGATGCCTGATGGCAGCTTTGAACTTTCGGAATTTCAAAAACGATGGCGGCTAAAGCACACGGCATCCCCGGTAGACATTCCTACTGGCAGGAACCCTTGACCTCTCGGATGCGAACCGAACGCTCTCCCAACAGTCTCGCTTTTGTGCACACCTTATGCACTGCGAGAGAAGAAAAATCAACGTATATTCGTCTATATAAAATGCCCTGCCAGCCCAATGGACTTTCTTGACTGTAAGTACGACCACCAAGACGCTGATTTTCAGGATGAAGCAATTTGGGGCGTAATATGGTTGGCGGACAAGTGAACTACAGGCCCTTGAGATGTAACTCACATGGGGTTCAGACGTATCGCATCTCAATTCAAAATAAAATACGATGTTCCGTAAAAGCGCAACTTCTACTCTTGATGAATGGAAGATGCGCTTTTTACATTTGACAACAAGTTATAGATTGACAATAGGACACATACACGATAAACTTTATATAGTATTATGTAAATCAGAAGGAGGCCAAACCATGAGCGTCAAGTACACTACCCCTGCCCAGCACAAGAGCAACCTCCGCAATGTGTATGGAACCTTTGCCATTGAGGGTATGACCATCAGCAAAGATACGCGCAGCAACCTTGACCGCATTGGCAACGGTCAGGCCAGCTATCAGCAGGTCGTGAATGAACTGCGCGCAAAGTACGCGAAGAAGGGCTGATTATGTTCTCAAAGTATGATGTCTACACCACAGTGCAGTCCATGTACTGCTACCCGGATACGGATGTTCTGATCAACAAGTTGAACATCCGTGACAAAGCAGAACTTAAGCAGGCCGAAGAAGAATTTACTGCAGTCAAGCAGATGGCTCTGTTACAGGAGCCAATCAAGGGACGTTTTACCAAAACGCACCTGTTTCGGATTCATCGTTTCCTTTTTGAAGATGTGTACCCTTTTGCAGGACATATCCGCAAGGAACAAATCAGCAAGGGCGACACGATGTTCTACCCGCCAGACCTGATTGACCGAGAACTGGAGCGTGTGTTCAAAAACATTCACTCCAAGAAGCTGCTTGCCGAACAAGATGAAGAAAAGCAGATTCAGAATTTGTCGCAGACGATGGCCAAACTGAACATCATCCATCCATTCCGTGAGGGAAATGGCCGCAGCACCCGTGAATTGATTCGCTGCATGGCGTTAGAATATGGACTGCATATCAACTGGGGCAACACCGACCGGGAAACCTTGATTAACGCTGCAATTGCTGCCGTAGACGATGATATGGCATTCTGTGATGTTTTAATGCAGTGTGTTGAAACGAAGAACTAGCAAAAAACGCCCTGCCGGGATACGGCAGGACGTTTTGTTTTTATGGACCTAGAGGGATTCGAACCCTTGACCTCTCGGATGCGAACCGAACGCTCTCCCAGCTGAGCTATAGGCCCATGATGATGACGCTGATAGTGTACCGCGTTTTAGGGCGTTTGTCAAGCAGTTTCGGAGAGCATGAGCGGAGACTTACAACCGGCCAAGCTGCCAGAAGGCTACAGCGCTGGCGGCGGCTACGTTGAGGGAATCCACCCCATGGGACATGGGGATCTTTACGGTGTAATCGCAGGCGGCGATGGTGCTGCCTGCCAGCCCATCGCCCTCGGTGCCCAGCACGATGGCAAGCTTTGGCTCGGCGGCAAGAGCGGGGTTGTCAATGCTGACCGAGCGGTCGCTCAGCGCCATGGCAGCGGTCTTGAAGCCCAGCGCGTGGAGCTGGGCGCTGCCGTTTTCCGGCCAGTCGGCAGGGCAGGTGCCGATCTGCGCCCACGGCACCTGAAACACGGTGCCCATGCTCACCCGCACCGCGCGGCGGCACAGCGGGTCGCAGCAGGAGGGGGTGATGAGCACGGCATCCATGTTCAGCGCGGCAGCGCTGCGGAAGATAGCGCCCACGTTGGTGGAATCCACGATGCCTTCCAGCACAGCCACCCGGCGGGCGTGAGCACAAACCTGCTCCACCGTGCGGGGCGCAGGGCGGTGGAAGGCGCACAGCACGCCCCGGGTCAGCGCAAAGCCGGTGAGCTGTGCCAGCAGTTCCCGGTCGGCGGTGTACACCGGCACATCGCCGCAGCGGGTCAGGATCTCCTGTGCCGGGCCGGTGATCTGCCTGCGCTCCATCAGCAGGGAAAGGGGCTGATATCCGGCGTCCAGCGCCCGGGCGATCACCTTGGGGCTTTCGGCGATAAAAATGCCCTTTTCCGGCTCCAGCCGGTTGCGCAGCTGCGCCTGCGTGAGCCGGGCGTAGATGTCCAGTTCCGGGGCGGTAAGGTCGGTGATCTCGTGAATGACAGGCATGGAAACGCTCCTTCAAAACAGATTTTTCCTTATTGTAGCACAAGCCGGGGCAGAATGCAAAATCCCTGCTGCACACAGAGCACAGCAGGGATTTGAATGCAGAAGGAAAAGCAGCCGCTTACTCAGAGCGCAGCGCCTTGACGGGGTTGCTCTTTGCGGCGCTGCGGGCGGGGATCAGGCCGCCCAGCATGGTAAGCAGAGTGGCCAGAACGATCAGAATCAGCGCACCCAGCGGCGGCAGAGCGGCCACCACATTGGCGTTCCCGGCAAGGTGGTGGATCAGCATATTGCCGGGGATCAGCAGCACAAGGCAGAGCACCACGCCCATTACGCCGGAGCACAGGCCGATGATAAAGGTCTCGGCGTTGAACACCTGCGAGACATTGTGTTTGGAAGCACCGATGGCACGCAGGATGCCGATCTCCTTGCGGCGTTCCAGCACGCTGATATAGGTGATAATGCCGATCATGATGGAGGACACCACCAGCGAGATGCCCACAAAGGCAATGAGCAGGTGGCTGACCATGCTGATGATCTCGGTGACCGAGGTCATCAGGGCGCCTACCATGTCGGTGTAAAGGATCACCTTGTCCTCTTCGCCCTGCTGCCGCATGGCGGCGTTGTAGGCGTCCAGCTCGTCCACGATCAGCGCTTTGGTATCAAAGCTGTTGGGGTAGATATAAATGCAGTCGGGCTTGGCGTAGTCTATATAGCCGATGCTGCTCAGAACACTGTCGTAGCTGGAAGCGGAGGAGAGCAGGGTACTCCTGATCAGATCGGTAAGGTCGGAGCCGGTCATGTTGAGCTGGATCGCGTTCTGGAAGGCAGCAGGGTCGACCTTGAGGGCGCTTTCCACCTGCCCGCTCAGCTGCGCAATGTTGCTTTGGATCGCCTGTGCAATCTTCTGCTCCAGCTGTCCTGCCAGCTGCTGGATGGCGGGGCCGATCTGGCTTTGTACGGCAGCAGTAAGCTGGGTCTGCAATGCCTCGCCCAGCTGGGTGGAGTAGGTCTCCATGACAGCCTGCATATTCTGCTGCAGCACATCGGCAAACTGCTCCTCCAGCCCGGAGTCCTCCAGCAGGTCCCCGATGGATTCCGACAGCAGCTTCTGGAAGGCTTCAGTTTTCATATAGGAGGAAAAGCCCAGCTTGTCCAGATTCAGCAGACCATTGCTGATGAGATAGCGCTTGTAGCCGTTCATGATCTTTTTCATCAGCTCCTGCAGCGCATCCTGCGAAAGGTGCAGCTCCACACCATCGAACAGCTCCCGCATATCCATGTCCGGCAGGGGCAGTTCGCTCAGGTCTAGCTGAAAGCTGGAGGGGTCGATGAGGGTGGAAAGGTCAAAGGAGCCATCTGTCAGGTCAAAGGCACCGCTCAGGTCAAAATGCAGGGCACTGGTATCGAACTGAAAAGCATCCTTGAGGGCATCCGTGTCCACCGAGAACAGGGAGGCGATGTCCAGCACAGTGCCGCCGGCAGCGCCAAAGGGCTCGCCGGTCAGCACGTTCGTGTCCGGGTCGGCCAGCTGCTGGCGCACAATGGTGCTGTCGGCAGCCTGATCGATCACGTGATAGGTCAGCTCATGCAGATAGTCCAGCCCGGTGTACAGGATGGCAGAGGTGGCATCGGCCTTGGGCTGCACAACGCCCACAACGGTCAGCTCCTCGCTGTCGGCCACGACCTGCTGCATATAATCGGCATCGGCCTGCTTGTTCAGCCAGAGCTTGTGTTCGGCATCATAGGTGTAGCAGTCGGCTTTGTTGACCAGCCGGAAGGTCTTGCCGAGAAATTCTTCGTAGTTGTAGGTGCCGTAATCATCGGGCAGATCGACCAGCTGGTTGCTGGCGTACTGCTGCAGGATCTTATCCAGCTCTGCCTGATCCCGCATTCCCATGGCGTATAGGGCATAGTCCGAAATGCTGCCGTTGGCGCTCAGCACCAGCACCAGCTCGTTGTACTTTTCCGGCCAGCGGCCGGCTTTTACGTCGTACTGATCCTCATATAGGGCAGGGGTCTCGGCCATTTCGCCGAACACATGGGGACTGGATACCGAGGTGAGCAGACTGGATACCGAGGTGTTCTGACCGGCAAGGTCAGTAAAGGTGGTGTCCGGGTTCAGCTTATGCACCGTGCCGTCTGCGTCCTGCCGGTAGATCAGCGGGGAAGCGTTGTAGGTGTATTCCACCGTGGCATTATCCCGGATGGAACAGGCATCGCTGTCCAGATAAGCCTTCAAAGAGCGCAGGTCATTGGTGGCAGCGCCGATATTCAGCTGTGCCAGCATCTGCCGGACCGTCACCATGCCCTCCGGGGCGGGGGCAGAGCCAAGCGCGTCGGCATGGGTGCTGGGGTCCAGCAGGCTGGTCAGATCCATGCCGGAGCTGCTGATCTGCAGCGGATAAGAGGCCAGCGTGGAACGCTCCGTTTCGCTGATATAGCGGTTTACACCGTTGGAAAGCGAAAGGATCAGCGCAATACCGATGATGCCAATGGAACCGGCGAAGGCGGTGAGCAGGGTGCGCGCCTTTTTGGTGAGCAGGTTGTTGAAGCTGAGGGAAAGGGAGGTGAGCAGGGACATGGAAGAGTGCCCCATGTTCCGGTGCACGGGGGCTGCGCAAACAGCATCGTCCTCGGGCTCGTAGGGCATGGAGTCGGAGCAGATGACGCCGTCCTTCAGCGTTACGATGCGGGTGGCGTAGCGCTCGGCCAGCTCCGGGTTGTGGGTGACCATGACCACCAGCCGGTCACGAGCCACCTCCTTGAGCAGCTCCATCACCTGAAGGCTGGTCTCGCTGTCCAGTGCGCCGGTGGGCTCGTCTGCCAGCAGGATATCGGGGTTGTTCACCAGTGCACGGGCAATGGCTACCCGCTGCATCTGTCCGCCGGACATCTCGCTGGGGCGCTTGTGCAGCTGGTTGCCCAGCCCCACCTGCTCCAAAGCCTTGGCGGCACGGCGGCGGCGCTCGGCCTTGGAAACGCCCGAGATGGTCAGTGCCAGCTCCACATTGCCCAGCACGGTCTGGTGGGGGATCAGGTTATAGCTCTGGAACACAAAGCCGATGGTGTGGTTCCGGTAGGAGTCCCAGTCGCGGTCGGTGTATTTTTTGGTGGAGATACCGTTGATGATAAGGTCGCCGCTATCGTAGCGGTCCAGACCGCCGATGATGTTCAGCAGCGTGGTCTTGCCGGAGCCGCTGGGCCCCAGAATGGCCACAAATTCGTTATCCCGCAGGTTCAGGCTGACGTTGTTCAGTGCGTGCTGCACCAGCTCGCCGGTCTTGTATTCCTTGTTGATCTGTTTGAGTTTGAGCATAGATGTGCCTTTCCGGTACCGCGCCGCCGGGCGCTGAGCCTATGGATCAAAGTAAGTGAGAGTTACAGACAATATATAATCTATTATAGCAAAATCTTGTGAATAAACCATGACAAGATAAAGCAGGAAGGACAAAGCCGGCGTTTATCTGCGTGTATAGGACAAAAAAGAGAAAACGGAAAAAGATACCGGTTGAATTTACGGGGCGAACGTGCTATTCTAAAATTGTCAGCGGCGCACGGAACAAAACACGGACACCCATTGCGCCGCATGAAAAATGTGTCGGAATTGAAAAACTGACGACACATTTCTGAAAAGCCGCATAAACCAGACATGGACAAACATTTCTTTAGGATTGTAACAGCTTCTCCTGCTCCATACAATAAAAAAGGACATTCAAGGCAAAAAAGCAATGCCCTTGCGGTAAGGAGGAACTGAAATGGAACGTACATTTTCACCCATGATCCGGCAGTATTCTGCCATTGATGGTTTGCAGAAGGCGTATACGCTGGTGTATGCCATGGAGGTGGAGGGCACACAAGGCTGCCGACTGACCTTATGCAGGCTGGGCAGCCGACAGCGGGTGGACAGTCAGTATGTTGCGGCTGCGCCGGAATTCTGCTATCGGATCCTGCGCTATCTGTGCGAGAATGGAGTTCAGCCGGAGATCTGGCAGGATGTTGTCACAGAGCTGACGGCTGTCGACCCGGCAGGAGGGAAAGGCGGCGCTTGGTGTGAACAGTGAGCGAACAGCCCAGCTGCGGGTTGCCCTTGCAAGCTATGATCTGAAGGAACTCCGTGTTCAAAAGCGCTATCTGCAGGAACAGGGAAGCGCCATTGAATGTACCTGCTTTTGCAGCGGGGAAAAGCTGCTGCAGCGGCTGCAGCAGGGTGCCCGCTGCGATGCCGTGGTGCTGTGCAGTGAGCTGGCGGATATGTCTATGGAGCAGTTTGTCCGGCAGCTGTATCAGCTGAAGGAAAGGCCGGTGCTGCTGGTGCAGTGTGCAGGCCGACGCAGAGCTGCGGTGCTGCCGGAAGGCTGCGACCGCTGTTACTGCGTAGAAGGCACTGAGCTGAAAAGGCTGCTGTGGCAGCTTTACCGTATGCCGGGCCAGCAAAACCAGCAATTGGAGCAGCAGTGCGGCCAGCTGTACGAGACATGGGGCATCTCACGTGCAGACATCAATGCCAGATACCTCACCTGTGCGGTCAGCATTGTGTGCAGCACCAGCCAGAAGCTGGCGATCCGCAAGGAGATCCTGCAGGCGGTGAGCGAGCAGTTTGAAGCATCGGTCACTGCGGTGGACAGCGGCATCCGCCGCATGGTGGATCAGCTGGAAGCAAGGCCGGGGCCTGCATGGCTGGCGTTTAAAGCCGATACGGGGCTGGGCAGCGGCAAGCCCACCACCGGCAAGCTGATCTATGCGGTCAGAAGTGCTGTGCTCCGGCAGAAAACAGATAAATAAGTGGTGTCCCGGGAGGCAGAGCAATGAAGCAGCAAAGGACAGACGCGCGGTCACTTACGGCGGATCAGCAAAAGCGGATCGAGGAGGTCTGTTTTCGCTCGCTGGCGCTGATCGGGCACAACTGTGAATATCTGGAACAGCATTTTGACCGCACCGGTGCAGATGAGTCTACCCGGCAGGCAGTGGCGGATATCAACGCCGCTGCTGTGAAGCTGGACCGCACCCTCAGCGAAGCTATGACTTTGCTGGAGTTTCTGCGCGGGGACGAAAAGCCGCAGCTGTATCCGGTCGATCTGTGTGATCTGCTGCGGCAGGTGGCGGCGCAGGCTGATATGATCCGGGCGCAGCTTGGGGTGGAGATCCATCTGGATTACGGCGGGTGGACCTCCTGCTGTGCGCTGGCAGACCGCAGCGATGCAGAGCTGCTGTGTCTGCATCTGCTCTCCAATGCACTGCGTGCCAGCCGGGAGGGCGGCAGTGTCAATATTGCGCTGCGCCGCACCCAGACGGCATGGCTGCTGACCTTTACCGATGATGGCTGCGGCCTGCCCGGCGAAGATGCGCAGGCGGCGCTGGAAAACCGCCGCAGCTTTCTGGGCGGGGCACAGTTGGGGCTGCTGCTCTGTCAGGAGTGCTGCTGCAGGATGGGCTGGAGCCTGCAGCTGGAGCCTGCGCCTGAAAAGGGCACCAGAGCGGTGGTAAGCATTCCGCTGTATGCGGGCGAAAGCCGTCCCGACGGCACAGTGGAGCTGCGCACCGACACGGAGACCGAGCAGGAGCAGCGCCGGTATCATCTGCGCGCTATGCTGGTGCGGGAGATGCGCACCATGCCGGAGCGCGGAGACCCGGAGAAGGAGCTTTAATAATGTAGAGGGGCTGCTGCACAGCGTTTTGTGCGGCAGCTTTTTTTGAGGGAAAAAACGACACTTGTTCACAAAAAGTTCAGCCTTTTGAGCAAAAAATACTATTTTTTTCGTGTAAAATAGACAACATGGATTGAATGCTGCCCGCGATTGGATTATAATAATAGTGTATGCAAAAACGCATTTGCTGCATTTTTTATAGCGAATGCTGCTTAAAAACAGCGTAGCTGCGCGATGCGGGCTGCTGAAAAGAGAAAGCTGCCGTTGCACACCTTTGCTGCAAACGGCCGTTTGCCATGGCAGCCGGGGCGTTACGCTCCGGTTATTTGTCCTTAGGAGGGAAAACAAGGTGAGAGTAGGTCTTGACATCGGCAGCACCACTATCAAGTGTGTGGTGCTGGGCGAGCATGATGAACTGCTGTATTCTACATACGAACGACATTATAGTCATATTCTGGAAAAGGCGCAGGAGCTGCTGCGGCGCATTGATGCCGAGCAGCTGCATGGCTGCAAAGCGCTGCTCAGCATCTCCGGTTCTGCCGGTATGGGCTTGGCAGACAGCTGCGGCGTGCCCTTTGTGCAGGAGGTGTTCTCCACCCGCGTGGCGGTCAAGCGCTTTATGCCTAAGACCGACTGCGTCATCGAGCTGGGCGGTGAGGACGCCAAGATCCTGTTTCTGACCAACGGCACCGAGGTGCGCATGAACGGCAGCTGTGCCGGCGGCACCGGTGCTTTCATCGACCAGATGGCCACCCTGCTGAAGATGAGCGCCGATGAGATGAACAAGGCTGCAGAGCAGGCGCAGCGCACCTATACCATCGCTTCCCGCTGCGGCGTGTTTGCCAAAAGCGATGTGCAGCCCCTGATCAATCAGGGTGCCCGCACCGAGGATATCGCCGCCAGCATCTATAAGGCGGTGGTCAACCAGACCATCGCCGGTCTGGCGCAGGGACGCCCCATCAAGGGCAACATCCTTTATCTGGGCGGCCCGCTCACCTTCAGCACCGTGCTGCGCAAGAGCTTTGACGAAGCGCTGAACGTGACCGGCACCTGCCCGGAAAACAGCCTGCTGTATGTGGCGCTGGGCGCTGCCCTATATGCCGATAAGGAATTTGTGCTCACCGAGGTAGCCGCTGCGCTGGACAGGTACGCCGCTACCGCTACCTATGCCAGCGAGCCGCCGCTGTTTGCCAGCAAGGAGGAGTACGAGACCTTCCATGCACGGCATATGTCCCACAGTGTGCCCCGCGTGGCTTTTAGTGCCCACTGCGGGCCGGTGCATATCGGCATCGACTCCGGCTCTACCACCGTCAAGCTGGTGGTGGTGGACGAAAAGAGCCAGATCCTGTACACCAATTATCAGCCCAACCTCGGCAACCCGCTGCCCCTCATCCGGGAACAGCTGCTCAAGATCTATAAGGAGCACCCGGGGCTGCAGGTGGCGAGCGTCACCACCACCGGCTACGGCGAGGAACTGGTGAAAAACGCTTTCCGCTGCGATTACGGTCTGGTGGAAACGGTGGCGCATTTTACCGCTGCCAAGTACTTTATGCCGGACGTGGATTTCATCATCGACATCGGCGGACAGGACATGAAGTGCTTTAAGATCGAGGATGGTGCCATCAGCAACATCTTCCTGAACGAAGCCTGTTCCTCCGGCTGCGGCAGCTTTTTGCAGACCTTTGCACAGGCACTGGGCTATGATGTCAAGGAGTTCGCCGCGCTGGGGCTGTTCGCGGACCGCCCGGTGGACTTGGGCAGCCGCTGCACCGTGTTCATGAACAGCTCGGTCAAGCAGGCACAGAAGGACGGTGCCAGCATCGAGAATATCTCCGCAGGCCTGTCCATCAGCGTGGTCAAGAACGCGCTGTACAAGGTGATCCGCGCTTCCAGCCCGGAAGAGCTGGGCCGCAAGATCGTGGTGCAGGGCGGTACCTTCTATAATGAAGCCGTGCTCCGTGCCTTTGAAAAGGAGATGGGCGTGGAGGTCATCCGGCCGGATATCGCCGGCTTGATGGGCGCTTACGGCGCTGCTTTGTACGGCCTGCGCCAGAGCCATAAAAATAACCAGACCACCTCTGCCATGATGGACGAGCAGGAGCTGGAAAGCTTTGCACAGCAGGTGGTCAGCGTCAAGTGCGGCGGCTGCGGCAACCATTGCCAGCTGACCGTCAATACCTTTGCTGATGGCCGCAAGTTCATCTCCGGCAACCGCTGCGACAAGCCCGTTACCGGCAAAAGCGAGGACAACAGCCTGAACCTGTACGCCTACAAGCAGCAGCTGCTGGCCAGCTACAAGCCTGTGCCCGGCAAGCGCGGCTCCATCGGCATCCCGCTGTGTCTGGGCTTCTACGAACTGCTGCCCTTCTGGTACGCCTTCTGGACGAGCCTTGGCTTTGCGGTGCACACCAGCCCGGTGTCCACCCGCGGGCTGTATCTGGCTGGACAGGCTACCATCCCCAGCGATACCGCCTGTTTCCCGGCAAAGCTGAGCCACGGCCACATCAAGGCGCTGAGCCAGATGCAGCTGGACGCCATCTTCTACCCCTGCCTGACCTACAATGTGGACGAAGGCTTGGGCGATAACCACTATAACTGCCCGGTGGTGGCTTATTACCCGGAGGTTCTGGCAGGCAACTGCCCGGAGCTGGAGGGCAAAAAGTTCATCTATGATTATGTGGGCATCCATCGCCCCAAGGACTTTGTGCACAAAATGGCAAAAGAGGTGCTGCCCAAGTACTTTGGCGGCATCTCCGAGCGGGAAGTGCAGGCCGCAGCCGATGCTGCCTACGCGGAGTACGAAGCACACATGGCAAAGATCCGAGTAAAGGGCAGCGAGATCATCGATGAGGCACGCCGTCAGGGCAAGCGCATCATCGTGCTGGCTGGTCGTCCCTACCATGTGGACCCGGAGGTCAACCACGGCATCGACCACCTGATCACCCGCCACGGGGCTGCGGTGGTCACCGAGGACAGCATCTCTAACCGGGTGCAGAAGTTCCCCACCAGCGTGCTGAACCAGTGGACCTACCACAGCCGCCTGTATGCCGCCGCCAAGTACTGCACCACCCAGAAGGATATGGATCTGGTGCAGCTGGTGTCCTTCGGCTGCGGTGTGGATGCCATTACCACCGATGAGACCCGCGAGATTTTGCAGCGGGGCAACAAGCTGTATACCCAGCTGAAGATCGACGAGATCACGAACCTCGGTGCCGTGAACATCCGTCTGCGCAGCCTGTTTGCCGCACTGGACGAGCGGGACGAAGCCGCCGCAGAAAAGGCAGAGTAAAACCGAGATAGCGCAAAAGGAAAGCATCCTCGCCCTCTCAGTCATCGCTGCGCGATGCCAGCTCCCCCAAAGTGGGAGCCCTTGGCAGTCCACGCAAAGTGTATCTTTTTGCCAAGGTCTCTCCCTTTGGGAGAGGTGGATGCGACCAACGGGAGCAGACGGAGAGGGCGAGCCAGCTAAGGACAAATACAGCAGTGGTATGATAATTGTATCATGCCAAAAGGCTTTTTAAGAAAGCAACATAGGAGGAACCTATGGAATATCATTATCCCAAATTTACCCCGGAGATGAAAAAGACCCACACCATCCTGATCCCCAACATGGCCGTGACCCAGTTCCGGCTTATGGAGTACGCACTGCGCTGCGAGGGCTACAAGTGTGAACTGCTGGGCAACTGCGGCAGTGCCGTGGCACAGCTGGGGCTGAAGTATGTGCATAACGATACCTGCTACCCGGCGCTGCTGGTCATCGGCCAGTTTCTGGATGCGCTGAACAGCGGCAAGTATGATCTGGAGCACACCGCCCTGCTGATCACCCAGACCGGCGGCGGCTGCCGCGCCTCCAACTACATCCATCTGCTGCGCAAGGCGCTGGTCAAGGCCGGTTACCCGCAGATCCCGGTGGCAAGCCTGAACTTTTCCGGTCTGGAAAAGGACAGCGGCTTCCAGATGACCCTCCCGCTGGCACGCAAGTGCATCGCCTGCATCTTCTACGGCGATATGCTGTGTGCGCTGCGCAATCAGGTGGCCCCCTACGAGAACGAAAAGGGTGCCGCCGACCGCATGGTGGATCGCTGGATCGCCCGTCTTGGCCGTGCCCTGCTGGCCGGAAAAGGCTTTACTTCCCGGGAAATGAAGCACACCTTCCCGCTGATTGCAAAGGAATTTGCCACCATTCCGGTCACCCGGGTACCCAAGGTCAAGGTGGGTGTTGTGGGCGAGATCTACGTCAAATACAGCCCGCTGGGCAACAACGACCTGCAAAAGTTCTTGGAAAGTCAGGACTGCGAGGTGAACTTCCCCGGTCTGATGGGCTTTGTGCAGTACTGCGCCTTCAACATGGGCGAGGATCATGTGCTGTACGGCGGCAAGCTGGCTGTGAAGGTGGGCACGGATCAGTTCCTTAATTGGCTGGACAGCGTGGAGCGCGTCATGCTCAAGGCCGAGACGGACGCCGGGTTCTATGCGCCGGGCCCCTTCAAGGAGCTGGTGGAAAAGCCCAAGGGGGTCATCTCGCTGGGCGCAAAAATGGGCGAGGGCTGGCTGCTGACTGCCGAGATGATCGAGCTGGTGCAGGGCGGCTACGGCAACATCGTGTGTGCGCAGCCCTTTGGCTGCCTGCCCAACCACATCGTGGGCAAGGGCATGGTGAACAAGATCCGTGCGCTGTACCCCAGCGCCAACATCACCCCCATCGACTACGACCCCAGCGCCACCCGGGTCAATCAGGAAAACCGCATCAAGCTGATGCTGGCTGTGGCAAAGGAGCGGCTGAACGCCCCTGTGGAAGCTCAGCCGCTTACGGCAGAGCAGCTTGCCGGTGGTGCCCCTCAGGTCGGCGCGACCGTCTAACAAAAGCAAACACGATAAAAACAGGGGAGCCGCTGCACGGCATTTTTACGCAGCAGCTCCCTTTTTGCAGGAAAGGAACCGCCATGGAAAAGCCCGCAGCTGCCTGTTATCATCTGCCCGGCCTGTTCGAGTTTTACGAGTTGTACCGCCGTTTTTTGCCACTGTACCGGGAACACCGGGAATATTTTTACGACTGGTGCGCCATCGGCTCTATCTACGGCGCACCGGCGGGCTGCATCTGGGGCGGGGGACGCATCTCCTGCGGCGGGGCGGCTGCGCGCGAGGTGCTGGCGCTGCTGCGGGAATACGGCATCTCCGGGCGGCTGACCTTCAGTAACTCCCTGCTGCGGGCTGAGCACCTTGCCGACCCGCAGTGCAACGCCCTGTGTGAGCAGTTTGCCAAGGCGGGCAGTGTGCCAAACGGCGTGATCGTCCACTCCGACCTGCTGGCGGACTATCTGCGGCAGCGCTGGCCGGAGCTGTATCTGGTTTCCTCCACCACCAAGGTGCTCACCGATTTTGCGCAGCTGCGGCAGGAATTGGCAAAGCCGCAGTTCCGGTATGTGGTGCCGGATTTCCGGCTGAACCCGGCGCTGAAACAGCTGCGCACCCTGCCGCCGGAGCAAAAGGCCAAGGTGGAGTTTTTGTGCAATGAGTGTTGCTGGTTCGGCTGCACAGAGCGCAAGCGCTGCTACGAGACGGTCAGCCGTCAGAATCTGGGCGAGGACTGCCCGGATCACCGCTGCGCCGCCCCGGATGCTGCCGGGGGCTACCACTTTTCCAAGGCGATGCGCAGCCCCGGATTTATCGGGGTGGAGGATATCCGGCAGCGGTATCTGCCCGCAGGTTTTTCCCACTTTAAAATAGAGGGCAGGGGACTTGGCAGCGCACTGGTGCTGGAATTTCTGCTCTACTACATGACAAAGCCGGAATACCAGCTGCAGGTGCGGGAGACAATTTATCTGGACAATATGCTGGATCTTTTTTAAGAAAATCGCACCGGGCAGACCATCTTCTGCCCGGTGCTGTTTTTTGCCTGCGGGATTTGCGCCCGAAAACTTTCTTTTCCCGGCAAAGCGTGCTACAATAAATGAGAAACTTTTTTATAGGAGCAGTGCATGGAAACAACGCAAAAACAGATCGTACTGGGCATTCTGGCCCATGTGGACTCCGGCAAGACCACCCTCTCCGAGGCCATGCTCTACCGCGCCGGTGCTATCCGCAAGCTGGGGCGGGTGGATCACGGAGACGCCTTTCTGGATACCGACAGCTTGGAAAAAGCACGCGGCATCACCATATTTTCCAAGCAGGCGCTGCTTACGGCGGGCAATACCGCCATCACCCTGCTGGATACCCCCGGCCATGTGGATTTTTCCACCGAGACTGAGCGCACCTTGCAGGTGCTGGATTACGCCGTGCTGGTGGTCAGCGGAACGGACGGCGTGCAGAGCCATACCGAAACGCTGTGGCGGCTGCTGCGGCGCTACCATGTGCCCACCTTTGTATTTGTGAATAAAATGGACCTGCCCGGCATGACCCGGGAACAGCTGCTTACCCAGCTGAACCACCGCCTTGGCGAGGGCTTTGTGGATTTTGGTGCAGAGCCTGCCGCCCGCAACGAAGCACTGGCGCTGTGCGATGAGCAGCTGATGGAAAAAATGCTGGATGCAGGCACTTTGACCGATGCAGACATCATCCCCGCAGTTGCCCGGCGGCACGTTTTTCCGTGCTGGTTCGGGGCGGCACTGCGTCTGGACGGCGTGGATGCACTTCTGGATGGGCTGGACCGCTACACCCGCCCCGCCCCGGCACTGCACGCCTTTGGCGCAAGGGTGTTCAAGGTATCGCAGGACGAGCAGGGCACCCGCCTGACATGGCTGCGGGTCACCGGTGGGGAGCTGAAGGTAAAGGCTCTACTCACCGGCGAAGCGGACGGTGAGCCGTGGGCAGAAAAGGCAAACCAGCTGCGGCTGTATTCCGGTGCAAAGTATACCCTGACTGAGGTCATCGGCCCGGGACAGGTGTGCGCCGTGACCGGCCTGACCCATGCAAAGCCCGGCATCGGGCTTGGGGCAGAGCGGGACAGCGATGTGCCGGTTCTGGAGCCGGTGCTCAGCTATCAGGTGCTGCTGCCGGAGGGCGCGGATGTGCACGCCGCACTGGGCAAGCTGCACCGGCTGGAAGAGGAAGAACCCCAGCTCCATGTGGTGTGGAACGAAAGCTTGGGCGAGATCCATGTGCAGCTGATGGGCGAGGTGCAGCTGGAAGTGCTGCGCAGCCTGTTGGCGGAGCGGTTCGGGCTGGAAGTATCCTTTGGCCCGGGCGGCATTTTGTATAAGGAGACCATCACCGAGCCCATGGAGGGCGTGGGGCATTACGAGCCGCTGCGCCACTATGCCGAGGTGCATCTGCTGCTGGAACCGCTGCCCCGGGGCAGCGGGATGCAGTTTGCCGCCGACTGCCGGGAAGAGGTTCTGGACAAAAACTGGCAGCGGTTGGTATTGACCCATCTGGAAGAAAAGCAGCACCTTGGCGTTTTGATCGGTGCACCGCTGACCGATATAAAAATCACCCTGCTCACCGGCAAAGCGCACCTTAAGCACACCGAGGGCGGTGATTTCCGGCAGGCCACCTACCGCGCCGTGCGGCAGGGGCTGATGCTGGCAAAAAGCCAGCTGTTAGAGCCGTGGTACGCCTTCCGGCTGGAAGTGCCGGTGGAGAATATCGGCCGCGCTATGAGTGATATCCAGCGCATGGAGGGCAGCTTTGACCCGCCGGAAAGCGGCACCGACACGGCTACCCTGACCGGCTTTGCGCCGGTATCTACCATGCGCAGCTACCCCATGGAAGTGGTCAGCTACACCCGCGGCAGGGGACACCTGAGCCTGACGCTGGACGGCTACCGCCCCTGCCACAACGCGCAGCAGGTCATTGCAGAGAGCGGCTATCAGCCGGAGCATGATCTGGAAAACCCCGCAGATTCCGTGTTCTGCGCCCATGGTGCCGGTTTTGTGGTGCCGTGGAGCGAGGTGCGCAGCCATATGCACGTTGAAAGCGGCTGGGGCAAGGCAAAGCCCGCCCGCCCGGAGGTGCAGGCTGCGCCCCAGCGCCACGCTATGGCCTACCGCGCCACGCTGGAAGAGGATGCCGAGCTGCTCAAGATTTTTGAGCGCACCTACGGCCCCATCAAGCGGGACCCGCTGGCGGCTTTCCGTCCGGTGCAAAAGACCGAACGCCCGGATTTTGCCGCCGAACAGTGGGAAATTGCCCCGGAGTATCTGCTGGTGGACGGCTACAACATCATCTTTGCGTGGGACGAGCTGAATGCGCTGGCAAAGGAAAGCTTAGACACTGCTCGCCATCGGCTGATGGACATTCTGTGCAACTATCAGGGCTACCAGAAGTGCGTGCTCATTCTGGTGTTCGATGCCTACCGCGTGCCCGGCAGCCCCGGTGCCATCGAGCAGTACCACAACATCCATGTGGTCTATACCAAGGAAGCCGAGACCGCCGATATGTTCATCGAGCGGGTCACCCATGAGATCGGCAAAAGCCGCCGCGTCCGGGTGGCGACCTCGGACGGCATGGAGCAGGTCATTATCCTTGGTCACGGCGCGCTGCGCGTGTCCGCCCGGATGTTCCACGAGGAAGTGCAGAACGTGGAAAAACAGATCCGCGCCCTTGTGCAGGGACAGGCGTAATGCCGCCCCTGATTTTGAGAGAATGCATTTGCAGCGGCCTATTGGCCGCTGCAAATGCTAAATCTAAAATAATGATTCCGCTAGAAATGCCCAGAGCAACGCGGAGGGCATTTAAAATCGTTCTCTGGAGGTGCACCCATGGCTGTGGAAATTACCGAAGAATTTGTCTGGCAGAGCATCCCGCCCCGTGCCCGGGACAGCCATAAGGGTACCTTTGGCAGCGTGCTGGCGGTGGCGGGTAGCGCCTTTTACCGTGGCGCTGCGCTGCTGGCAGCCGAGGGTGCACTGCGCACCGGGGCGGGTATCGTTACCCTTGCCAGTGTGGAACCGGTGGTCAGTGCCGCCGTTACCCGCCTACCGGAGTGCTGTCTGTGTCCCTGTAAGGAGGGCGCACAGGGCGGCATTGCGCCGGAAAATGTGCCGCTGCTCCGGCGGCAGAAGGCTACCGTGCTGTTGCTGGGGCCCGGCCTTGGCAGCACAGCGCAAAGCGCTGCCCGGGCTACCGAGACCCGCACGCTGGTGCAGCAGCTTCTGCCCGGCTTTGCCGGGGCTGCGGTGCTGGACGCAGACGGCCTGAACGCCGCCGCCCAGCTGCTGGCCGAGGGCAAGCCCTTCCCCCACCCAGCGGGAGAACTGGTAGTCACCCCGCACCCCGGCGAGATGGCGCGGCTGACCGGGTTTTTGGCGGCAGAACTTGCCGCCGACCGGGAAGGCATTGCCCTGCGGTATGCCAAAGAATGGAACGCCGTGGTGGTGCTGAAAGGGGCACACACCGTGGTGGCAAGCCCGGACGGGCGGGTGTGCGTGAACCCCACCGGCAACCCGGGGCTTGCCCGGGGCGGCAGCGGGGATGTGCTGGCGGGGATGCTGGCGGCGCTGCTGGCCTGCGGTCTGCCCGCTTACGAAGCCGCTGCCTGTGCGGTATACCTGCACGGTGCCGCCGCCGACCGCGCCGCTGCAAAGCGCGGCGAGTACGGGATGCTGCCCCACGATATCCTGCCGGAGCTGGGCGCACTGTTTGCGGAAAACCAGAGATAAACGAGAAGCGGCAGCTGCACAAAACACCGTGCAGCTGCCGCTTTTTGGGGTGAAACGATTTGGAATGCCCTCCGCTTGCGCTCTGGGCATATTCAGCGGAATGATTATTATAATTTGTGGTTCAGAAACGTCTGCGGACGTTTCTGAACCACTTTTTCACGATAGGGGTCGTGATGGGAAACGGCAGTTACAGCGCTCGTTTCCTGCGGAAACGGTTGCGCTGTAATAGAACCATGCAGATTCAACCCGGTGAAAATGGAATGCAGAATGTCCGCCGGATTTAGCGGAACTGGCTGAGATATTCCTCCACCGAGCGGGTCATCTCCTTGGAAAAATCGGAGTTATACTTGCGGTTGCAAAAGGCGGTGCACCACTGCTCAAAGGGCGCGTTGCCGGCCTTGTAGCCAAAGGCGTCCCGCAGCTCCGCGCCGTCCATGGTGCGGTAGCCGTTTTCGTGCACGATGTGCTCCATGGCGCAGCGCTGGGGCTTTACGCGGTCTTTCTGCTGCTGGGTGGGCCAGCCGAACACCAGCATCACCGCCGGGAACACATAATCCGGCAGGTGCAGCAGGCTGCGCTGGGTTTCGCAGTTTTCCATGATATCCCCGATGTAGCACGAGCCGATGCCAAAGCTTTCGGCGGCGACTACGGCGTTCTGGGCGGCAATGGCGGCGTCCGTGACTGCCAGCATCAGATCACCCACACCCGGGGTGCGGGGCGTGCAGCCAACTTCTAAGTAGGCGTCGTACCACTTTTTGCAGTCGGCGCAGAACACCAGCACCAGCGGTGCTTTGGCAATAAAGGGCTGATGGTCGCAGCTTTCAGCCAGCGCTTCTTTCAGCGCCGGGTCGGTGATGTCTAAAATGGTGTACAGCTGCTGACAGCCTGCAGAGGGTGCCTGTGCGGCAGCTTCTAAAATGGCCTGCTTCATCTCGGCAGAAATGGGCTTTTCTTCATACACCCGCACCGACTTGCGGTCGAACAGGCTTTGCAGGATAGGGTTGCGCTCGGTCATGGGAACACCTCCGTGTTGTGTTTATTCATAGTCGATGGGCAGGGTGGGCAGGCCGTTCAGTTCCAGCCCGGCGGTGTGCCCGGCAATGTACTGGTAGTAGCCCTGTGCCGCGATCATCGCGCCGTTGTCGCCGCAGAACTTCAGTTCCGGCAGGTAGACCTTTGCACCCAGCTTCTGGGCACCGTCATTCACCAGCTGACGCAGACGGCCGTTGGCGGCTACGCCGCCGGCAAGACACACCTGCTTTGCCCCGGTATCGGCAGCGGCAAGCAGCAGTTTTTCGGCCAGAATGCCCGCAATGCGCTCCTGAAAGCTGGCAGCAAGGTCGGGTACGTTCACTTCCTCGCCCTTCATCTGCGCCTTGTTCACCTCGTTGAGTACGGCGGTCTTTAAACCGGAAAAGCTCACGTTATATTTGCCCTCCACATGGGGCACCGGCAGACGGTAGGCCTTGGTGTCGCCGGTCTTGGCGGCAGCGGCTACGCTGGGGCCGCCGGGGTAGGGCAGACCCAGCGTGCGGGCTACCTTGTCAAAGGCTTCGCCCGCAGCATCGTCTACGGTATGACCCAGAATGTGGTAGTGGGTGTAGTCCTGCACCTCCACGATGTGGCTGTGCCCGCCGGAGGCCACCAGACACAAAAAGGGCGGCTTGAGCTCCGGGTGGGTCAGGTAGAGCGCAGCGATGTGTCCCCGCAGATGGTGCACCGGCACCAGCGGCTTGCCCGCCGAGTAGGCCAGCCCTTTGGCAAAATTTACGCCCACCAGCACCGCGCCGATAAGCCCCGGCGCAAAGGTGACGGCCACGGCGTCCACATCGTCTATGGTCTTGCCGGCGTCCAGCAGGGCTTTTTTGACCGTAGCACTGATAAATTCGCAGTGGCGGCGGCTGGCGATCTCCGGCACAACACCGCCGTACAGCGCCTGCTCCTTGACGCTGGTGGAGATGACGTTGCTCAGCAGATGCCGCCCGTCCTCCACCAGTGCAGCGGCAGTTTCGTCACAGGTAGACTCAATTCCGAGAATGATCATTTTAGTGTGCCTCCAGCCAGTTTTTGCCTGCGTGCACATCGGTGCTCAGGGGCACCGCGTACTGCACGCAGCCTTCCATTTCCTCCCGCAGGATGCGGGCGGCCTGCTCGGCCTCCGCCTCCGGGGCCTCCACGATCAGTTCATCGTGGACGGTCAGGATCAGGCGGCTTGCCATCTTTTCGTCCCGCAGGCGCTTCCACACCCGCACCATGGCCAGCTTGATCACGTCCGCAGCGGTGCCCTGAATGGGGGTGTTGCGTGCCATGCGCTCGCCGCTGGCGCGCACATTGAAGTTGGTGCTGGCCAACTCCGGCAGGGTGCGGCGGCGGCCGAACAGGGTGGACACATAGCCGTTTGCCTTGGCATCCGCGATGGTCTTGTCCATATAGCCGCTCACGCTGGGGAAGGCCGCCAGATAGTTCTTGAGGAAGGCATCGGCTTCCTTCACAGTCACGCCGATATCCTTGGAAAGGCTGTACGCGCCCTTGCCGTACATGATACCGAAGTTGATGGCCTTGGCAGAGGAGCGCAGCCGGGGCGTCACCTCGCTCTGCGGGATGCCGTAGATCTTGGCGGCGGTGCTGCGGTGGATGTCCTCACCGTTCAAAAAGGCCTGCTGCATATGCGCGTCCCCGGTGATATGCGCCAGAATGCGCAGTTCGATCTGGCTGTAATCCGCGTCCACCAGCACGCAGCCCGGCTTTGCAACAAAGTAGGCGCGCAGCTGGCTGCCCAGCTCGGTGCGGATGGGGATATTCTGCAGGTTGGGGTTATCGGAGGAAAGCCGTCCGGTGCGGGCTTCGGTCTGGTTGAAGGTGGAGTGGATGCGCCCGTCCTCGCCAATGACCTTGAGCAGACCCTCCACATAGGTGGAGTTCAGCTTCTGGTAGGCGCGGTACTGCAAAACGTCCTCCACCAGCGGGTACTCGCGCAGGCTTTCCAGCGTTTCGGCGTCGGTGGACCAGCCGCGCTGGGTCTTTTTTCCGTGGGGCAGACCCATGGTGTCGAACAGCATCTCGCCCAGCTGCTTGGGGCTGTTGGGGTTGAAGGTGGCGCTGCCGGTCTCCATGTGGATGCGGTTCAGCACCTGCTCCAGCTCCTCCCGCAGCTTTACACCGAACTGCTCGATGCCGTCCTTATCCACCAGCACGCCGGTGCGGGTCATGTCGGCCAGCACCTGTGCCAGCGGGAACTCGATCTCGTTGTACAGCGCATCCTCGCCGCAGGCGGTGATCTCGGCCTTCATCCGGGCAAACAGGTCGGCCAGCCGCCCGGCGTTCGGGTAATCGGTGCAGGTAAAGGCGGCAGCAGCCTTGTAGGCGGGGATCAGCTCGCTGATCTGGTACTTGGAGGCAGACGCATCCAGCAGATAGGCGGCCAGCTTGCCGTCCCAGACGATGCTGCTGCCCCAGCCGCCGGCAGCCATGGCTTTGGCGTAGAGGGGCGCGGAGTTGAACACATCCAGCGTCACATCGGCGTTGTCCAGCAGCCGCAGCAGGTCGGCGTCCTCCAGCGGATAGACGGTGGTGTCCTGCACGGCATACCAGCTTTCCGGCTGTAATACCACGTTGCGGGTGCCCTGCTTGCCGGTAACGGCGGGGCGGGCAGCCACCAGATAATGTCCGGTGGGGGTCAGGGGCAGGGGAGCAAGTTCGGCTTCCGGCAGCTCTACGGCCTGCTCCTCGGCGGCGGCTTCCGGCGCTACGCCGTCCAGCCCGAACCGGGGGATCAGGGAGTGAATCTCCAATTCCCGCAAAAGCCGCACGGCGGCGGGTTTGTTGCCCTCGCCCACGGTGTAGGACCCCTCGGCGGTGTCGATGGGGGCGTCGGTGCGGATAGTGCCCAGTGTGTGGCTCAGCTCGGCCATGGACTTGTCCTCTAACAAGTGCTCCCGCTGCTTGGGCTTGATGCGCTTGTCGTTAATGTTCTGGTACACGCCCTCCAGCGAGCCGAAAGTCTGCACCAGCGAGAGGGCGGTCTTTTCGCCGATGCCCTTCACGCCGGGGATGTTATCCGAGGTGTCGCCCATCAGGCTCTTCACCTCAATAAGCTGTTTGGGCGCAAGGCCGTATTTTTCCTGAATGGCATCCTCGTCCATCACCACGGTCTTGCTGCGCCCCATCACGGTGGCGGCCAGCAGCACGGTGGTGCTCTCGCTCACCAGCTGCAGGCTGTCCCGGTCTCCGGTGGCAAGGAAACAGTCATCCTTCCGGGCGGCGCAGGCAGCAGCCAGTGTGCCCAGAATATCGTCCGCTTCCCAGCCCTCGGCGGTAACGGTGCGGTAGCCAAGGTCTGCCAGCAGCTGCTTGAGCACCGGCATCTGCTGCGCCAGTTCCTCGGGCATGGCGTGGCGTGTGGCCTTGTAGCCATCGTACATTTTATGCCGGAAGGTGGGAGCTTTCAGGTCAAAAGCCACGGCCACCTCGTCCGGCTGGCACTCCTTGAGCAGGGAGAGCAGAATGTTCAAAAAGCCATAGATGGCGTTGGTGTAACGTCCGTCCTTGGTGGTCAGCAGCTTGATGCCGTAAAAAGCGCGGTTGGCAATGCTGTTGCCGTCAATGACCAGTAAACGCATAATGCAGTTCCTCCGTTGCGTAATTTCACATCTTATAGTATAGCACAAAACCGTACCGCGCGGGAGCTTTTTGCGCAAAAAAGAGAAGTGGCTGCTTTTTGTGATGCCGTCTCTCGTAAAAATGCGATCGTCACGGCTTGTAAGCCGTGACGATCGTATCATTTATAATGTTCTTCCGCTGCCTATGCCCAGAGCAGCGCGGAGGGCATTTTAAATCGTCCCGCTGCAAAAAAGCTGCCGCACAAGCTGTGCAGCAGCCTTGCCGATGCCGGGTTTATTCCTCAATGCGGATGGCGCTTACCGGGCAGCTCTGGACTGCAGTGACGGCCTGCGGCACCTCCTCCGGCGGGATGGGGCCGGGCTCTGCCACAGCCAGAACTCCCTCCATGCGGAACACGGCGGGGCACAGCCCGGCACACTGGGTACAGCCGATGCACAGCTCAGGGTCTACGAATGCGTTCATGCAAACACCTCCTTTGCGGAAAGCATTGCCCGTTTTGCCGCAAATTATGCCTATGCAAGCGGTTTACGGTGTGGTACAATAAGACCGCCGGGAACCGGCAGGAGGAGATAAGATGAATATCCAGATCTTTGGCACGAGCAAGTGCTTTGATACCAAAAAGGCGCAGCGCTATTTCAAGGAGCGCGGCATCAAGTTCCAGATGATCGACCTGAAGGAAAAAGGCATGAGCCGGGGCGAGTTTGATAACGTGGCGCGCGCCTTGGGCGGCTGGGAAGCGCTGGTAAATCCGGCAGCAAAGGACAAGCAGACCCTTGCGCTGCTGGATGCGCTGGTGGACTGGCAGAAGGAGGACAAGCTGTTTGAAAACCAGCAGCTGTTCAAGACCCCCATCGTGCGCAACGGACGCAAGGCCACCGTGGGCTACCAGCCCGAGATATGGAAGGACTGGGAATAAAAAGCCTGCTTTCACAAAAAAACCACCGGTATAGGTTTTGCACTCTGCGGCCGGATGTGGTATACTGTTGGGTAGACAAAAAACTTTGGGAGACTCAGACCAATGAAAAATACGATCACCCCGGAAGAACACGCCCGGATCAAGCGCCGCCGCTGGCGGCAGACCTTGGGTCTGCTGATCACGGTGCTGGTGCTCATCGGGTTTATCACGGTGCTGCGGGCCGGTGTGGGCCTTGTGGCAAACCTCTTTGACGATACCGCACAAAAACAGGAATACGAGGACAAGCTGGAGGGTCTGGTATTGTTCGACCCCATGCCCTTTGACGGCATTGAGAACATCGACGACCTGACCCTGCGGGAAGCAGCCGTATGGGGCTGTGTGTACAGCATTCAGGAGACACAGGGCGGTTTTGACAACTATAACACCGACCCCGAGACCGAGCAGCTGCTGCTGCCTTCGGTGGAGGTGGACGCCTATCTGGCAAAGCTGCTGGGCCCCGGCTTTAAGCTGACCCACCGCAGCTTTGACATGGAGGATATGACCGTCGAATTTGACGAGACCACCCAGTGCTACAAGATCCCCATCACCGGTACGGTGGGCTACTACCGCGCCACCGTGGTCAAGCTGTTCAAGCGCAGCGGCAAGCTGCACGTCACCGTGGGCTATATCCCCACCGCCAGCGCGGACGACAGCATTATCAACCCCTCCTCGGACACCCCCACCAAGTATATGGATTACCTGTTCGAGCGCCAGAGCGGCAGCTGGTATCTGACCGGCCTGACCGAGAGCGAGACCAAGCCCGAAAGCGCCGCAAGCTCCGCTGCTGCGCAGCCGGAGCCTATGGCGGAAAGCGATGTGCAGGACGCCATTCTGGCCACTGCCGGAGATTCCGCTGCGGCAGATTCGGCTGCTGCCTCGGCTGTCCAGCCGGAAGTGCAGGCAGAAGCGGGTGCAGATAGCGCCGTGGCAGAAGCCCCCGCCGCTGAGGATGCCGCCAGCACCGCAGCGTAAAATGTAAATGGAAACACCCGACTGTAAGTTTGCTCTCACAGTCGGGTGTTTTTGGTATAATAGAAATCGTTGTAAAGAGTAACGGGCTCGCCCTCTCAGTCAAAGCCTAGCAGCTTTGACAGCTCCCCCAAAGTGGGAGCCCTTGGCAGTCCACGCAAAGTTCATCTCTTTGCCAAGGCCTCTCCCTTTGGGAGAGGTGGCACGGCGTAAGCCGTGACGGAGAGGGCGAGGTTGCTGACCGCGTATGAGAAGGTGCTTTATAGTAGTTGGTGTTACTTCAAATCAAATCTGACTACCACCAGCCGATACCACAGGTAGGGAACCATGTTCCATATCATCCACAGTTCCATCAGGATATAATTGGGCAGGTCTTTCAGGCGGAAGGGGCGCTTGCCCAGCTTGCCTGCTTTGAGCAGGGCAAAGGCCTCGTGCATTCCCTTGTCCCAAGCCTCGCCAAAGCCCTGCTTGTGGAACTTGTAGCACTTGAGCAGATAGCCCAGCGCCAGCGGGATAAAGTTGAGCACCAGCATCAGCAGCGGTTCGTTTTTGAGCGGCAGCAGAATGCTGTTGCGGCCGCTCTGCTGGCTTTTAAAGGCGTTGTATTTGACAGCGCCGGTGCTGGCGCCGCAGATATGGTAGCACTTGGCGGCGGGGCAGAGCACGTTTTTGTAGCCGGCATTGTTGGCGCGCCAGCTCAGGTCTACGTCCTCAAAATAGGCAAAAAAGTGCTCGTCAAAGCCACCGATCTCGTCCAGAATGCTTTTGCGGTACAGCGCTGCGCCGCCGCAGGCCGAGAAGATACGCTTTTGCTTGGTGTAGCGGCTGACGCGGCGGCCATCGCCGGTCTTGCAGGCAAAGCCCATCCATGTTACATAGTCCCCGGCATCATCGGCCAGTTCCCGCTCAAAGTGCCGGATCATCAGGCTTTGCACCGCAAAAATTTTGGGGTCGGCATCGGCGGTGCGCAAAAGCTCGGCCAGCCACTGCGGCTCGGCAAAGGCGTCGTTGTTGAACAACACCACATATTTGCTCTGCGCCCGGGCAATGCCCTGATTGACGGCGTAGGAAAAACCGGTGTTGCGTCCGTTTTCGATCAGGGTAAAGTTGGGACGGGTGCAGTAGCTGCGCGCCTGCGCAAGACTTTCGTCGGTAGAACCGTTGTCCACCACGATCAGGTCAAAATCCTGCTCAGTCTGGGCGTAGATGGACTCGATGGAGTCCTTCAGCCAGCCCTTGCCGTTGATATTGGGGATGACGATGGTTGCTTTGCTCATAAGTTTTTCTCCTGCGGATGTACAGATCCAAGGGGTATTATAGCATAACCCCCCGTAAAAAGAAACGGGCAAATGCTGCGCACGGGGAAGCTTGCCCTTTGCTCAGCAGAAGCGGATGCGGTACTCCCGGGGGGTGCAGTGCTTGATCTCCCGGAAGGTCTTGATAAAGTAGCTTGCGTCCGAAAAACCGCATTCCAGCCCCACCTCGCCGGTCTTGAGCCGGGTGGAGCGCAGCAGCTCGGCGGCTTTTTCCACCCGGAACTGCTTGACGTACTGGATGGGTGTGATGCCCAGAAACTGCCGGAAACTGCGCAGACAGGCACTTTCGCTCAGGGCTACGCATCCGGCCAGCTTTTCCACGGTCAGTTCCTCGGCGTAGTGCTCCTCTACATAGCGCAGCATCTGCTTCATCCGCTCCGAGGCAATCTGTTCCTGCTCCGATACCTTCACCTTGCCGCTGACGCATTGGGTAATGAGCAGCCGCAGGGCGGCGGTAAGGTGGTACCGCACCCGGTTCTCGTAGTCAAAGGGCTCGTCTGCCACGCCCTTCCACGCCTCCCGCAGGCAGAGCAGCACCTGCCGCTGCCATGGCACGGCCTCGTCCAGCAAAAAGAAGGGCGGCGTGCCCGGCTGCAAAAGCGGGCGGATGAGTTTTTGCCAGAACACGGTGTCCATGCCGCCGACAAGCCTGGGCTGAAATACACCGGAGTGCAGCAGCGCCCTGCCCTCAGCAGGCTCTACCGCGTGCAGCGCCCCGGAGTTGATAAACACGCCCTGCCCGGTCTGCAGGGTCAGCCGGGTCTTGTTCACATCCACATGAATGGGTCCCAGCGCCGCCAGAATAAACTCAAATTCCTCGTGCCAGTGCCACGCCACCGAGTAGCAGGAAAGATCTTCGGCGTAGCAGGCAATGGGGAACAGCGGGCTGCCGTGCTGGGTCTGCTCCCGCCCGGCGGCATCGGCCACCACGGCAGTAGCACTGGAAAGCCCCACCCGGCCGCTGGTATAAGAGACACAGCTTGTCTGATATGCCATATTCACCAATTCCTTTCCGCAATACTTTGAATGTTTTTTATCAATGCCGATTTTGTTGCATATACTATGCGGTTTTGTTCTATGATTCAAGATTGTTTTGTGGTATTATCCTATCAGAGCTTCCAAGCTCAGTATAGCACCAAGGCAGCGGGAACGCAAGCTGTGCAAGCATTCCCATGCCGGGCAAAACCGCTATCCTCCCGCCGTCTGACGGAGTTACAGCCGGACGGCAAGTGTAATATAAACCATTTTATCAAGGAGGTATTCCTATGCTTCGTATCGAGTATTTTGATAAGGAACGTTTCATGCGCCAGCTTTCTGCCAGCCACGGCAGCGTGCTGCTGCATCTGGACAACGGCAAGACCTGCGACCTGAAGCAGGACGCTACCGCACGCTCCATGCTGCAGATGATGGACACTGCCCCCAAAAAGGGCTTTGACCTCACCGTGACCGACCCCGCCGACGTGACCGGCTTCCTGCGCTATATGCTGGAGGCAGGCCGAACCGAGCGCGTGGCCGGCTGAGTAATGCCAATCTCTTATCCCAATAAGTGTCACAGCTAATGCAAAGCGCCCGCTCCGGTCAAAGCCGGGGCGGGCGCTTTGCCTGTTTTACCGGAAAGCTTGCGCAGGCGGGCGGTCTGTGGTAAGCTGAAAGCAGAAAAAATAAGATGGAGGGAACGACTATGAACCTGAAGGAAGCATTCCGCTACCAGAACAAGCTCCAGTCTCTGCTGGACGAGGCGCAGGGCATTCTGGATTGCGATGCCAACGTGACCAAGGTGGCCAACACCTATCTGCGCCATAAGGTGATGCCCGAGGCTGAGGACGAGACCGTTATGGACGTGGCACAGACCGAATATGCGGAGCAGATCACCGACATTGCCCGGTTCATGCTCTATCTGCTGGAGGAAAAAAGCCGCCTGTTTGCCGCAATCCGCAAGGCAAAGGATGCACTGGACATGGATATGGACAGCGAGGTCAGCCTGAATGCCGCGCGCCAGAGCATCGCCCGCACCTTCAAGCGGATGAACGACCTGCGTAGCTCCGAGCAGCTGCTCTCCGGCGGGGGCACCGGCTACCGCTTCAACGCCGAGGGCAACCAGATCTCCTACTGCTGCGATGTGAAGCGGGTGACCACCATCAACTACGACCGCAAGGTCATCCATGCCGCGCTGAGCAAGCTGAACCGGCAGGCAGACGAGACCTCCAACCGGCTGGACCTCTGCCTTGTGACCTCCAAGGTGGACTACACTGTCCCCTTTGATGTGAACGCCAGCTTTGCCGAAGCCTTTGAGACCTATCTGGAAAACGCCAAAAACTAAATGAGCACTCTACCGGCTATTTTGGGTGCGGCAAGCGCCGGGTGCACGGCTGCCGGTTCAGGTGCAGATGAACTATAAGGCTGCACATTTCCGCAAGGAAGCTTCGGTACGGCTCACCTTACGAGCCAGCATAATATGAAAAAATCTTGCGTTCGGCTTTTCCGCCACCGCCAGACGCTTTTTCGCCGAAACCGTCCCTTGCTTTTTCCCGCATTCCTGCTACCGTGCTTACGTCTCCATGGGCAGGCAGACAAGCCACCCTTCATGATTTTGCCCCCGCAGATTTTGCGGGCGCACACCTTCTGCGTGCCGGGCGGGCGCTTTGCGCCCCTGTGCACACAAAAAATGGCAGCCGTCCCTGCGCTTGCCGTATCCAAAATAGCCGGTGGAAAACCAAAACCGGAGGTATGAGCTATGAAAAGGTATAAGCTGTTTTATCTCATCGGGCTGCTGTTTTTTCTTGCTGCGGCGCTGAACTTTGTTACCGGAGGGGATCACGCTACGGCAGTGGTATGGCGCTGCCTTGGCGCTACCTTTTTGCTGCTAGGGTGTTCGCAGCAGAAAAAATAAAGCAGCAAGCCAGCCCCGGCGGAAAAAGCTGCCGGGGCTGCAATTCTTTGCGGGGCTCGTTCGTATTCCAGACAGAACGACCAAATTTCGACAAAAACGAGGTATGATCATGTCAACCAAAACGATCTATTCCACTGCCGCGACCCGCTTTGACCTGAGCGCTGCGGCACTTCATATCCTTGCCATGGCGCTGATGCTGATGGACCACCTGTGGGCGACCCTGCTGCCTGCGCAGGAATGGCTGACCTGCGCGGGGCGGGTGGCCTTTCCCATCTTTGCCTTTATGGCGGTGGAGGGCTACTTCCACACCCACGACCTGAAAAAATACACCTTGCGTCTGCTGCTGTTTGCCCTGCTTTCAGAGATCCCCTTCGACCTGATGTACGGTGGCACATGGTTCTACCCGGTGCACCAGAACGTCATCTGGACGTTGCTTTTGGGCATTCTGGGCGTCCATTTGATGGAAACCGTGCGCAAAAAGCAGAAAACATGGATGTACCTGCTGGTATCCGCCCTTGTGGTGGCGGCAGGCGCAGTGCTGGGCACGCTGGGCATGGTGGACTACTACGGTGCCGGTGTGCTGACCGTGTTCATCTTTTACTTCTTCCATGGGCGCAAGTGGTGGTGCCTGCTGGGGCAGCTGGCGGCGCTGTACTGGGTCAACGTGGAACTGCTGGGCGGGCTTATGTACCCCATCCAGCTCTTCGGCATGGACTTTGAGCTTTGCCAGCAGGGGCTGGCGCTGCTGGCACTGGTGCCTATCTGGCTGTACCGCGGGCGGCAGGGCTACCACAGCAAGCCGTTCCAGTATGCCTGCTACGCCTTTTACCCTGTGCATATGCTGCTGTTGGTTCTGGTGCTGAACTTCGTGAACCGATAAGATATTAGGAAACGGGTCAGAAACACCCACAGGTGTTTCTGACCCGTTTTTTAGTCTTTTGCCGGGGGTGCTTTCCTATAAACGCAAAGCATGGTATACTGAAGGCGGAAAACAAAAGCTTGGAGGAGCAACAATGACAAACAAGAAGCTGAACTACCCCGCAATTGCCAAGGAGACGGCCATCCTGACCGGAGCTATCGCTATCATTGCGGCGGCGGTCTATTTTTTTCTGGCGCCCAGCCATACATCTGTCAGCAGTATTTCCGGCCTTGGCATCGTACTTTCTAATTTTGTGCCGCTGCCGCTTTCGGCCATTACCATGGTGCTGAATACCGTGCTGCTCATCATCGGCTTTTTCACCTGCGGCAGGGAGTTTGGCGCAAAAACCGTGTATACCAGCGTGATGCTGCCGGTATTTCTGGGGCTTTTTGAGCGGCTGTTCCCGGATTTTGGCTCCATGACAGGCAGTCAGGAACTGGATGTGCTGTGTTATATTCTGGTGGTCAGCGTGGGTCTGAGCATCCTGTTCAACCGCAACGCATCCTCAGGCGGGCTGGATATCGTGGCAAAGATCATGAATAAGTATCTGCACATGGAACTGGGCAAGGCCATGTCCCTTTCGGGAATGTGCGTGGCGCTTTCTGCCGCCCTTGTCTACGATAAAAAGACCGTTGTGCTGAGCATTCTTGGTACTTACTTCAACGGCATCGTGCTGGATCATTTCATCTTCGACAACAGCATCAAGCGCCGGGTGTGCATCATTACCGAGAAGGAAGAGGCGCTGCGGCAGTTCATCATCAACGACCTGCACAGCGGTGCCACCATGTACGAGGCTATCGGTGCATACAACTTTGAAAAGCACAACGAGATCATTACCATCGTGGACAAAAACGAGTATCAGAAGCTGATGAACTTCATCAACCGCGAGGACCCCAAGGCCTTTGTCACGATTTACAATGTATCCAGTATGCACTATCAGCCCAAGCGCTGAGCGGCACAGGGAAAGGATGCAAAAGCCGCGACCGGGGCTTTTCCGCAGCGGAAAACCGTGGTAAAATAAGAAAAAACGGAAAGGGAACGACAGCCATGGACATCAGACTGGTTTGCAGCGACATTGACGGTACGCTGCTGCAATACGGTAAAAAGGAACTGGAGGGCGAGATATTCGACCAGATCCGGGCGCTGCATCAGCGGGGGATATGGTTCTGCCCGGCCTCCGGGCGGCAGTATACCAGCCTGCGCAAGCTCTTTGCACCGGTGGCGGACTGCTGCGTGTTTATCTGTGAAAACGGCGGCACTATTTTTCAGGAAGAACAGTGCATCGCTAAAAACCCTATGCCCCGGGCGCTGGCAGAGGAAATTGCCAACGATATGTGGACGCGCAGCGAGGGGCGGGGCGAGGTGATGCTCTCCGGCCAGAACACTGCCTACCTGATGGAGCGCGGCCTTGGGATGCTGCAGCGGGTGCAGTTTGTGGGCAACCACTACCAGATCATCCACAGCCCCGCCGAGGTGCCGGAGGACATCACCAAGGTGTCGGTGTACCTGCATGAGGGCGTGGAGAACTATGTGGAGCGCTTTGTGCCCCGCTGGAAACAGGCTAACTGCGCCGTGGCGGGCCCGTATTGGATCGATACCACCTTTGCCAACAAGGGCATTGGGGTGCAGTGCGTGTGCCGCACCCTTGGCATCGACCCTGCACAGGTGATGGCCTTTGGCGATAACTACAACGACGAGACTATGCTGGACGTGGTGGGCGTGCCTTACATCATGGACAACGCCGCCGCCCCGCTGCGGGCAAAATACAAAAACCACACCCCCCGCCCGGAGGATGTGCTGGCGCAGCTGCTGGCACAGCAGCCGTAAAGGGGGAGAACCCATGGACCGCAAAGGCTTGGAACAGCTCATTTTTGATACTTACAGCGTTGAGCCAGACTATCCGTGGATGGACACCCCGGAGTCGGCGGTGTTCCGTCATGCGGCAAACCGTAAGTGGTTTGCGCTGGTCACCACCGTGCCCAGAAGCAAACTGGGTCTGCCCGGACAGCAGCCGGTGGATATCGTGAACCTAAAGTGTGACCCCATCCTCATCGGTTCTCTGCGGGCAGAGCCGGGCTTTTACCCTGCCTACCACATGAACAAGGAAAACTGGATCACCGCCGCGCTGGACGGCAGCGCCCCGGAGGATAAGCTCCGTCTGGTGTTGGACATGAGCTACAACGCCACCGCACCCAAGCTGCGAAAAAAGAAAGCTTGACCGCAGCAAAATAAGGGCGGGCGCTGCAATTGCTGCCCGCTCTCATTCGTATTCAGAGTAAAGGGACTGCATTTTGCAAAAGGAGGAAGCTATGGCTATTTTTGAAAAGACCATCCGCAACCAGAACTTCGATACCCTGCTCCGCAAGCTGGAACACGCCATCCCGGACAGCAGCTGGTCGGCAGAGCTGGAAGCCGGCAGCGATTTCAAGGAGGGCAGCGCCCGGTGCAGCGTGCGGGTGTTTGAGCGGTACAGCATGGTGGGCGGCAACCGCCTTAGCCTGACGCTGACCCTGTTCCAGAACGGGGACGAGCCCATCCGGCTGTCGGCCATTGCGGCGGGCGGCAGTCAGGCGGTGTTCTTTAAGGTGAACACCCTCGGCGAAGATGCCTTTCTGGAGGACGTAAAGCAGCTGCTGGAAGAAATTTTGGAGGGGTAAAATGTTTTATAGTGGGTTTGACGCGCTTTTCAGCATCCTGTTCCCGCTGGTGTTTCTGGTGGTGCTGGGCATGATCCTGTTTACCGTGGTGAGCAATCTGCGCACATGGAGCAAAAATAATGCGTCCCCGCGCCTTACCGTTCCGGCTACTGTGGTGGCCAAGCGGATGAACGTTTCCCGCCATCATACGGACAATACGATGGCGCATACGTTCACGACCTATTATGTGACCTTTCAGGTGGAAAGCGGTGACCGCATGGAACTTGAAGTAGATGGTTCGGACTACGGAATGCTTGTAGAAGGCGACACCGGAAAGCTGAGCTTTCAGGGCACGCGGTATCTGGGGTTTGAACGGAAAGACGGGTGACCGATATGCAGCAAAAGCATTCAAGTGTGCCGGAAATCGTGGGCAGAAGCCTGTTTTATACGTTGACGAACTATCTGCTTATCAGCATGGAGCTGTCCTTCCGTGCGCAGTGGCTCTCGGTCTTGTTCTCGGCGGCGCTTGTATGGTGCAACATGGAGTATTGGAACGCCGTTTACAGGCTGACCGGCAAAAAGCTTGCCGCATGGGTCTTGTGGGGCGTCTGCATTGCTGCAAGCACAGGTGTTGCGTGTTTTGCGGGGTATATCCAAGGAACGCTTGTTCTACTTGCGGTATGATAAACGCGCTGCTGCGCAGTATTTTTGATAAAATCGCAGAAGCTGTGACAAAAGTATTATTCTTTTATGAATTTTAGCACTCTACACTTGACAGTGCTAAAAAATCGTGTTATAACAGTGGCGTGCTCAGGAGGAAGGGCAAAAGGAGAGCCGCAAGGCTCCCCGGAAAGCCCTTTGCAAAGAGCTTCAAAATGTAATTTTATACCCGACCCGAACGCCGGGATTGGAGGTATGTTTTATGTTTATGCCGACTGTTTTTCATGAGAACCTGTTCGATGATCTCTTTGATCCGTTCTGGAACGAGGGTGCACTGGAGCGTGTGATGAACCGCGAAGCCCGCGACACCTTTGGTAAGCGCGGCGCAAACATGATGAAGACCGATGTCAAGCAGACGGACAACGGCTACGAAGTAGACGTCGACCTGCCGGGCTGCAAGAAGGAGGACGTTCAGATGGATCTGAACGACGGCTACCTGACCATTCAGGCAGTGCGCAGCCACTCTAACGATGAAAAGGACAACAAGGGCCGTTATGTGCGGCGCGAGACCTTCTCCGGCAGCTGCGCCCGCAGCTTCTATGTGGGCGAAGTGAAGAAGGAGGATATCCACGCAAAGTTCGAGGATGGTGTCCTGCACATCCAGCTGCCCGCTCCTCAGCAGACGAAGGCTCTGCCTGAGAACCCGAACCTGATCGAGATCGAGTAAATGCCGGCCGTGTGCGCCAAGGCATAACGTACATAGGATGCCCCCGGAGAGCAGCAACAAGCCCTCCGGGGGCATTTTTTGTGTACAGGCTTTCGATGACGGAGAGGGGAGAAAGTACCTGTTTTTGCCAGAAAACTTTATTTTTCCACCGTTTCGTGGTATCCTTATAAGGCGCACGCAATACAGGCCTGCGGCTGCACTGGCAGCGGCTGCGGACTGCGTGCGGCAAAAAAGAACGTATAAAAGTAAAAAAGGGGGATAAAAGTCATGGGCGAATTTGCCTTTCAGACTTTACGGGAAAGTATCACCTCTGCCATCAGGAGCAAGATCCTTACCGGGGAGCTGCAGCCGGGCACAAAGCTGGCTGAGCAGCGGCTTGCCGAGGAGTTCGGCTCCAGCCGGGCACCCATCCGGGAAGCGCTGCGGCAGTTGGAACAGGAGGGCATGGTCGAGTATTCGCGCAATGTGGGGTGCTCTGTGCGCCGGGTGAAACCGGAGGACGCCTACGAGATCTATCTGCTGCGGGCAAATCTGGAAATGACGGCGCTGCGCTATTTTGACTGCAAATTCCAGGAGGAGGATCTGCGCACCCTGCGCGGGATACTGGAGGAGATGCGCAATGTCCGACCGGGGGATCTTTCGCAGATCGTGGAGAATGACAACCGCTTCCATGCGGTCATCGTGCAGCGGGCAGGGCTGCCCAGACTGCTGAAATTCTGGGACGACCTGAACTACGGCAACCTGCTCGTTGGGGCGAGCAGCGGCTCTAACCACGAGACGCTGGCGCAGCGGCAGAACGGCATCCACACCAAGCTGTACGAGGCGCTGGCAAGTGGCGACACCGAGGCTGCCTGCCGCGCCGTCTACGCCCACTACATGGAGCCTATGGAGCGGATGCGCAGCGCGAACAGCGCTGGACAGGCAGCAGACGGCACGGCAAAATAAGGGGAATTTGGCTGAACGTCTAAATTTTGACCAATCATTTTATGGAAATTGCAGATTGTCTACAATCTGCAATTATGCTATACTGTCAAAGTGACTGGTCGAGAGTTGCTGTATTTTTGGTAAAAATTGCAAAATGTATGCGGAACCTCGGCCTTCTTACAGGAACTTCCGCCCTGTGTGGAGAAGAAAGAGAGGAATTATCCGTATGTCTAACAAAGAAAAAGCCACAAAGATCTCGTGGCTTACCCTTGCCTTCATGGCCTTTTCTACGGTCTGGGGCTTCGGCAACATTACCAACGGCTTTGTGTACTTTAACGGTCCGCAGGTCATCTTCAGCTGGATCTTCATGTTTGCCCTTTACTTTATCCCCTATGCGCTGATGGTGGGCGAGCTGGGCTCAGCTTTTAAAAACGAGGGCGGCGGTGTCAGTTCATGGCTGCACCAGACCACCAACGCCAAGCTGGCTTACTACGCCGGCTGGACCTACTGGGCGTGCCACATCACCTACATCGCCAGCAAGGGCAGCGGCTTTTTGAAGGCGCTGAGCTGGGCGGTTTTCCGCAACGCGGAGACCTACGATTCCTTCCCCACCCGCTACATCCAGCTGGCTACCTTCTGCATCCTGCTGCTGGGCTGCTACATTGCAAGTCTGGGTCTGAACCCCCTGAAAAAGTTGCTGACTGCCGCAGGCACCTGCACCTTCGTCATGTCCCTGCTGTACATCGTGATGATGTTCGCTGCCCCGGCCATCAACCCCACGGCAGAGTACGTCCACGCCAACCTGAGCTTCAGCAGCCTGATCCCCAACTTTAACGTCACCTACTTCACGTCCCTGTCCATTCTGGTGTTCGCCGTGGGCGGCTGCGAAAAGATCTCTCCCTACGTCAATAAGGTCGAAAACCCCAGCAAGGGCTTCCCCCGCGGCATGATCACGCTGGCCGTCATGGTGGTCGCCTGCGCCATTCTGGGCACGCTGGCCATGAGCCGTATGTTCGACCCCGCCATCATCAACGCCAGCGCCGAAAGCTTCAACGCCTATGTCGCCAACAGTTCCTACTGGGCTTTCCAGAAGCTGGGTCAGTACTACCATGTGGGCGATCTGTTCATGATCATCTACGCGCTGTGCAACGTCATCAGCCAACTCGCCGTGCTGATCTTGAGCATCGACGCACCGCTGCGTATGCTGCTGGATAACGAGCACACCAAGCAGTTCATCCCGCAGGCTCTGCACAAGGTCAACGCCCACGGCGTGCACAGCAACGGCATCAAGATGGTGGCTGTGCTGTCCGGCTCCATCATTCTGGCACAGTCCTTCGTGCCCGGTGCTGCCGCCGTTCTGCGCCAGCTGACCAAGCTGAACTCTGTGTGTATGCCCATGCGCTACCTGTGGGTGTTTGCCGCCTACATCGCCCTGCGCAACGCCTACGATACCATCCCTGCCGAGTACCGCTTTGTCAAAAATCAGGCCGTGGCCAAGTTCTTCGGCGGCTGGTGCTTTGCCGTTACCGCCGTGTGTTGCGTGCTGGGTATGTATGATAAGGACCCCTTCACCTTTGCACTGAACGTCATCACCCCCGTGGTGCTGACCGTGCTGGGATTCATTCTGCCCGCCCTTGCAAAGCGCGAGCAGACCGCTGCCAAAACGTAACCTGAATATGCTTATAGCAATTCAACTTTTTAATGCAACGGCAACAGCGTTGAATTGCATATCGCAAATATGCTGTTTGAATGTTGCACTAATTTCTTGACTTGCGATAAAAAGGGCCGGTCAGCACTGACCGGCTCTTTTCAGATACACCCAAGGAGGTTTATTTTTATGATCGCATCCGAAGTCCGTGAAATGCTGTCCTTCATCGACGGCAACCCCACCGCATACCACACCACCGCCGCTGTGCGGGATATCCTGCTGAAGGCAGGCTTTGCCGAGCTGCTGGAAAGCCGCAAGTGGGCGCTGGAACCCGGCAAGGACTATTTTGTCTGCCGCAACGGTTCCAGCATCATCGCTTTCCGCATGGGCGACCAGCTGGAAAATTACAGCTTCAACGTTGCCGCCGCCCATACGGATTCTCCCTGCTTCCGCATCAAGGAGAACGCCGAGATCCACATGGGGCAGAACTACACCAAGCTGAACACCGAGGGCTACGGCGGCATGATCTGCGCCACATGGATGGATCGTCCGCTGTCTGTGGCGGGCCGTGTATTGGTGCAGGAGAACGGCGCTATCGTATCCCGTCTGGTGGCGCTGGACCGCGACCTGCTGATGATCCCCAGCGTGGCCATCCACATGAACCGCGAGGTCAACGATAAGGCTTCCTTCAACAAGCAGGTGGATATGCTGCCCGTGCTGGGCGGTGCCTGCGAGGAGGGCGCGCTGAAAAAGCTGATCGCAGAGGAGCTGAAGGTGTCCGAGGAGCAGATCCTTGGCAGCGACCTGTTCCTCTATGTGCGGGAAAAGGCCACCGTCTGGGGCTGCAACGAGGAGTTCATCTCCTGCGGCCGTCTGGACGACCAGCAGTGTGTCTACGGCATCCTGAAAGGTCTGCTGACTGCCAAGAACGCCCGCTCCATCGGTGTGGCAGCCTTCTTTGATAACGAGGAAGTCGGCTCCGGCACCAAGCAGGGCGCAGCTTCCACCTTCCTGTACGATGTGCTGCACCGCATTGCCCAGAGCCTTGGCGGCAGCGACGAGGACTTCCACCGTGCGGTGGCTTCCAGCTTTATGGTCAGCGCCGACAACGCCCACGCCGTGCACCCCAACCACCCGGAGCACACCGATGTGAACAACTGCACCTACATGAACAAGGGTGTGGTCATCAAGACCCACGCCGGCCAGAAGTACACCAGCGACGGCATGAGCGTTGCAGCCGCCCGGGAGCTGGCTGCCCGCGCCGGTGTGCCGCTGCAATACTTTGCAAACCGTTCCGATAAGGTAGGCGGCAGCACGCTGGGCAATCTGGCCATGGCACAGGTGTCCATGAATTGTGTGGACATCGGCCTGCCCCAGCTGGCGATGCACTCCTGCTACGAGACCGCCGGTGCAGAGGACACCCTCTCGCTCATCAAGCTGATGCAGGAGCTGTACGGCAGTCACTTTGAAGAGACTGCTTTCGGCACTCTTTCCATCAGCAAGTAAATTGATATAAAAAGGACTGCCGTGCAGCGCACGGCAGTCCTTTTTGCATTTATGACCCTTTATTTGCGGCGGGTGAGACAGTTCAGCGCCATCACGACCAGCACAAGAAAACCGATGACCAGCAGGATACCGGTCATGCCGATGAGCATCATGGGCAGGGTGGTCATCCAGGAAGAAAGATGAAGCATAAAGGCACCTCCGTTAAGCCATCAGGGAAAGGATCAGTCCGCCGGCAAGGACGGATGCAATCTGTCCGGAAACGTTGACGCTGATGGAGTACATCAGCAGGAAATTCTGGCTGTCCTCGGCCAGACCCATCTTGTTGACCACACGCCCGCTCATGGGGAAGGCCGAGATGCCTGCTGCGCCGATCATGGGGTTCAGCTTTTTGCCCTCGGGCAGGAACAGGTTCAGCAGCTTGGCGAACAGCACGCCGCCAGCGGTATCAAAGATAAAGGCCACAAGACCCAGCGCCATGATGAGCAAAGTGTCCGGCCGGACGAACTTGTCGGCGGTCATCTGCCCGGCAACGGTCAGACCCAGCAGCAAGGTGATGAGGTTTGCCAGTACGTTCTGGGCGGTCTCGCTCAGGGAGTTCAGCACTCCGCATTCCCGCAGCAGGTTGCCAAACATCAAAAAGCCCACCAGCGCCACGCTGGCCGGGGCTACCAGACCGGCGACCACCGTGACCACAACAGGGAACAGGATCTTGGTCAGCTGGGTGACGTTGCCTTTTTCGTAGGGCATACGGATGCGGCGCTCCTTCTGGGTGGTCAGCAGACGGATGACCGGCGGCTGCACGATGGGCACCAGTGCCATGTAGCTGTAAGCTGCCACCATGATAGCGCCCAGATACTGGGATTTCAGGGTGTTTGCCACAAAAATGGCGGTGGGGCCGTCCGCTGCGCCGATGACCGCAATGGATGCGGCATCCTTCATATCAAAGAAGAACCCGGCCAGAAACAGGGTGAAAAAGATGCCAAACTGTGCCGCTGCGCCAAACAGCATGAGCCACGGCTTTTCCAGCAGCGGGCCAAAATCGATCATGGCACCGATGCCGATGAACAGCAGCAGCGGGAACAGCTCGTTGGACATCCCTGCTTCAAACAGGGCAGAGATAGGGCCAACGGTGTCTCCCTGCGTGATGGCACCGGATGCGGGAAGGTTGACCAGAATGGCGCCGAACCCCATGGGCAGCAGCAGACTGGGCTCCATCTTTTTGACGATGGCAAGGTAGATGAGCAGGGCGCCGATGCCCCACATGACCACCATCTGCCATGTCAGCGCCCCGAAGTTTGAAAAGAGCGCGGCGAATGTGTTCCAGAAATTCATATTGTTTTTCTGCCTCCTTTTGTTCTGATGCTGCGGCAAGAAAAAAGAGACCCTTGCCACAGCGTAAGATCTGTGACAAAAGTCTCAAGCGAACACATGACATCGGGCATTGCTGCCGTGATGACGCTGCCATGCAGCGGCCTGCCGAAAAAAAGCCTTGACCGGCGGGCTGCCCTTTACTCCCCTTTATCATTTTTATTGATACCAGAAACTGCCGCTTCTGTCAAGGGGGAAAATGCGGTTTTGCGCAAAAATCCAATAGACGGATGCCGTTTCCCTCTACGCCCATCCCGTGAAAAGGCGAGCCGAAAAATCCGCAATTTTAGTTATAGATGCAGCTTTCCTTTGCGGCTCCTCTTGTGAAAAGGCCAACCGGGAAAATCCGCAGATTTTCCCGGTTGGCAAAATATAAATAATTTCTCCGCTGAAAATGGCCAAAGTGCAACGACGACGACCGCCGCCAGTGGCGGAAACAGGGAGGAGTTGTTGGGGCAGCGGCCAGCAAGACGCAAGCGCCGCCCAAGGCACGATGCGGATGCTGGGTGCCGCAACCCGATAGCGGAGACCATTCCAAACCGTTAATCCACCACCGGTACATCCAGCCCGAACTCCTGCGGGCGGAAGCGGGGACAGACGTTCTCGGTGATGCAGATGACCGAGGCGGCCAGACGGCTGCCGATCTCGCAGGACTCTGCCAGCGTTTTGCCGTAGGTCAGGCCGATGACCGTGCCGGCAAAGAAGGCGTCCCCCGCGCCGGTGGTGTCCATAACGTCCACCTTTTTGGCAGGCACGATGCCGCAGCTGCCGTCCGCACAGGCGTATACCGCGCCCTGTCCGCCCATGGTCACCACCATGCTGGGAATGTTGGCGCTGCGCACGTTGCCCGTGAGCACCCGGCACATCTCGTCCGGGGAGAGGTGGTCGTAATCATCCGAGAACAGCAGCCCGGCCTCCTGCTGGTTGCATACAAAACAATCGATCTGCTGCAAAAAATCCCGCCGCTCCATGGCGATGCTCATGTTGGAGACCACGGCAAACACCTTTTTGCCGTACTTTTTGGCGTAGCGCAGGGTCTGCTTCACCGTTTCTTTTTCGAGGTCTAGTTCCAGTGCAATGGAATCGCAGCCTGCAAAAATGGCATCGCCCTGCTCCTGCAGCAGACCGGTCAGCGGGGTGGTATCCGGCCGCTTGGAGATGGCAGCGTGCACATCGCCGTCGTTGTCAAAGATGGCCAGCCATGTGCCCATGCCGTCCGGCTTTTTCTGGATAAAGCGGGTGTTGACCTTGTGCCTTGCCAGCTTGTCGATGACGTCCTGTCCCATGCCGGTGTCGTCCACCAGACCCACAAAGGTGGGGCGCAGCTCCACGTTGGCAATATCCTCCACCACGTTGCGGCTCACACCGCCGTGTACCTGCTCGATGCGTCCGGCGTTGCGCCCGCCGGGGATATAGGTGGAAAGGGGATAGCCCTTGATATCCACAAAAACAGCTCCGATGACTACGATACCCATAAACGATAAACCTTTCTGACTTCAGTTGATTTTACCTGTATTATACAGGAAGCAGAAAAAAGATGCTATCCTTTTGCGGAAAAATATCTCTCGGTCACGACCTCTTTCCGTGAAAAAGGGCTTCCGAAAAGTCCGCAGACTTTTCGGAAGCCCAAATAAAAAATAATTTTTCCTCTTACATCGCCGTGCGGGCGGTGCGCACCAGATACTCCATGGCCTGCACCGGGTACTGCCCGGCGGCGGTCTCGCCGGTGAGCATCAGGCTGGATGCGCCGTCCAGTACGGCGTTGTAGATGTCGTTCACCTCGGCGCGGGTGGGCACAGCCCGGGTGTGCATACTGTCCAGCATCTGGGTCACCACCATAAAGGGTACTCCGGCTGCCCGGCAGGCGGCAGAAAGCTGCTTCTGGCAGCGGGGCAGCTCCCACAGGGGCATCGCGTTGCCAAGGTCGCCCCGGGCAATGACTACCTCGTCCACCAGCGGCAAAAACTCCGGCAGCGCCTGCACGCCCGCAAGGTTTTCAATTTTGGCAAGAATTTTCAGCTGCGGCGCACCGGCTTCTGCCAGCGCCTGCCGCAGATTGCAAATATCCGCCGCGCCGCGCACAAAGGGCAGCATGACCCCGGTAACGCCGCAACCGGCGGCGATGGCAAGGTTCTCCTTGTCCTCGGTGGTCAGGGTGGGCATCTGGATGTCTGCCCCCGGTGCGGCCAGACTTTTGCGGCTTTGCAGCACGCCGCCCCGCACTACGGTGCACACGAGCGCTTCCGGCTCTGCGGTGTCCACCCGTGCCAGCAGCTTGCCGTCATCCAGCAGCAGCTCCTGCCCGGGCTGCACGCTGTGCACCAGCGCGGCAGGGCAGGGGATGCCCTGTGCGCCCAGACGCACGGTCTGCCCGGCGGTCAGGGATAGCGGCTGCGGCAGACGTCCAATGCGCAGTTCTGGCCCCTGCAGGTCGATGAGAAGCTTTTTGACCCCGGCCTTGCGCAGCAGCGCCAGCCAGTCCGCGTGCGCTGCCAGCGGCCCGTGAGAAAGATTCATGCGGATGCCGGTCATACCGGCTTCCACCATCTGCTGCAAAAGCTTTACATCGGCACAGGCAGGGCCGATGGTTCCGTAAAAATCCATAATTCCTCCTGCAATTCGTGTTTTCTTTCTATTGTAGCATGACCGCGCAGCAAAAGATAGCCCGGCGGCGCATAAAAAACACCGGAAGCCGATGCAAAGCCTCCGGTGTCTTTTTATGATGCCTTATGGGGTTTACTGCTACACTTTGCACCGCCTGCGTTCAGTACAAAGCTTACAGCTCCCTCTATTTTTAAAGGTTGTACTTAGTTTACAGCATTTCGGGCAGTTCGTCAAGGGCTTTTTCCAGCTTTTGCCGGGAAAAACTGGAATATCACAACATTATCACAACTGCAGCTGGTGGTAGCACGCGCCCTCCATGGTCTTCCAACAGGCGGTGCTTCCCTCCAAGGTCATGTAGCTGTGGGCGGTGTTTTCCTTGGGAATGCTCACGGAGCCGGGGTTTAAGTAAAGGTTCCCCTGCCCGAAGTTTGTCCATGCGGGCACATGGGTGTGACCGTGGAGCAAAATATCCCCCGGGGCAAGGGGCGGCAGATGGTTCAGGTTGAACACATGGCCGTGGGTGACGTAGACCAGCCGCTGCCCCACCGGCAGCACGGCGTAATCCGCCAGCACCGGGAAATTGAGCACCATCTGGTCTACATCGGCGTCGCAGTTGCCGCGCACACACAGCAGCTTGGGCGCAAGGCTGTTCAGCAGCGGAATCACCTTTTTGGGGGCGTAATCCCGGGGCAGGTCGTTGCGGGGGCCGTGGTAGAGCAGGTCTCCCAGAAACAGCAGGCGGTCGGCCTGCTCCCGTTCAAAGGCCTGCTGCAGCTGCTGCGCATAATAATAGGAGCCGTGCAGGTCTGATGCGATCATCCATTTCATATACAATGCCCTCCCTCAGAGCCGGTTTGCCTTATTGTAGCGCCTGATGTAAAAATGGTCAAGCGATTGCAAAAGTCATACTTTTACGCCGAAACCCCTTGACATACCGCCGGGGATGTGGTATTCTGCTAAAGTTGCAGCCCGCAAATGCGCGGGGGCATATCGCGGACAGCTGCCGCGATCATAAAAACCGTGTGGATTTTTACAGCAACATTGCTACTTTTCGCCACACAATGACCTTTAAAGGGTCATTGTGTGGCTTTTTTTGCGCCGGAAACCGGCTGCAAGCCGATGCTGTGCCCGCCACATTTTTGCTTTTTACAGATAGCAGGTGAATTTTTTTATGAACGAAACTTTTATGAAGGAGAAGCCGGTGCTGCCGCTGCTGCTCTCGATGGCGCTGCCCAATGTGCTCTCCATGCTGGTAAACAGCCTGTACAACATTGTGGACAGCCTGTTTGTGGCGCGCATCAGCGAGGACGCCATGACCGCGTTAAGTCTGGTGTTCCCCATCCAGAACTTTTCCAACGCCATTGCCATCGGCTTTGGCATCGGCATCAACGCCATGATCGCGCTGTATCTGGGCGCGGGCGACAGCGAAAAGGCCGAGACGGCCGCCACCCACGGCTTTGTGCTCAGCCTTGTGCACGGCGTGGTGATGATGGTGGTCGGCATCGCCATCATGCCCGGCTTTCTGCGCCGCTTTACGCAGGACGAGGCGCTGATCGCCGCCGGTATCACCTACTCCACCATCGTGTTCCTGTTTTTGGTCGTGAACATGGTCTCGCTGGCCTTTGAAAAAATCTTTCAGGCAGTGGGTCGCATGAAGGTGTCCATGGTTGCCTTGATCACCGGCTGCGTGTGCAATATTTTACTGGACCCTGTGCTCATTTTCGGCCTTGGGCCGGTGCCGGCTATGGGCATTGCGGGCGCGGCACTGGCCACCGGCATCGGTCAGGCGCTCAGCGTGGCGGTCTACCTTGTGGTCTATCTGCGCACCGAGCTGCCGGTGCGGCTGCGCCGCCGCTGCCTGCGCCCGGACGCAGCGCTGGACGGCAGACTGTACGCCATCGGCATTCCGGCCATCCTCAATCTGGCGCTGCCCTCGCTGCTGGTCACCTTCCTCAACGGGCTGCTGGCAGCTTTCTCTCAGAGTTATGTGGTGGTGCTGGGCATCTATTATAAATTGCAGACCTTTTTGTACCTGCCCGCCAACGGCTTCGTGCAGGGAATGCGCCCCCTCATCGGCTACAATTACGGTGCGCGGGAGCACGCCCGGGTGAAAAAACTGTTCCAGCTGACCCTGCTCATGAGCGCAGCCATCATGGCGGCGGGCACGGTGATCTGTCAATTTGCCTCCGGGCAGCTGATGGGGCTGTTCACCCAGAACCCCGAAACCATCGCCGCCGGGCAGACTGCCTTGCGCATCATCAGTATCGGCTTTGTCATCTCGGCAGTCTCCACCACCGCTTCCGGTGCACTGGAGGGACTGGGCAAGGGCGCAGAATCGCTGGTCATCGCGCTGTGCCGGTATGTTATTTTCATCATGCCGCTGGCTGCACTGCTGTGTAACTGGCTGGGCGCAGACGGCGTATGGCACGCCTTCTGGCTTACCGAGGTGCTGGCAGCGGCGGTCTCCGGCATCGTCTACCGCCGGGCGGTCACACATAAAAAATAAGAATTTCTGATAGGGGCGTTTCATAACGTCCCTATTTTTCATTGACACTACGGAAAAAGTACGGTAAAATAATTTTCGTGTTTTGACAAAAACTGTCAGTGCGCAAGATATTACAGAGGATGTGGAAGTATATGATCGAGACCATTGCCGCCGTCAATCAGGCGGTGAACAGCTTTATCTGGGGCATCCCCGCCATGGTGTGCATCATTGGCGTGGGGCTGCTGCTCAGTGTCCGCACGGGCTTTTTGCAGATCCGCAAATTCCCCTACGCCATCCGCACCACCGTGGGCCGGATGTTCCGCAAGCGGGATGCTTCGGATGGTGCCATGACCCCTTTTCAGGCGGTGTGCACCGCGCTGGCGGGCACAGTGGGCACCGGCAACATTGCCGGTGTGGCGGGCGCTATCGCCATCGGCGGCCCGGGTGCCGTGTTCTGGATGTGGTGCTCTGCGCTGCTGGGGATGTGCACCAAGTTTGCCGAGGTGACGCTGGCTGTGCATTTCCGGGAGCGCAGCGATACCGGCGAGTGGGTGGGCGGCCCGATGTACTATATTAAAAACGGCCTTGGCCGTCGCTGGCAGTTCCTGGCCGTGCTGTACGCACTGTTCGGCGTGCTGACCGTGTTCGGCACCGGCAACGCAACGCAGGTGAATACCATCGTGGCGGCAGTGGATACCGCCCTGCTGGAATACGGGCTTGTGGGTAATGGCTTTCTGCCCACCCTCAACCTTATCGTGGGCATCCTTGTGGCTGTTCTGGTGGCGCTGGTGCTGCTGGGCGGCATCAAGCGTATTGGCAGCGTAAGCGAGAAGCTGGTGCCCTTTATGGCACTGTTTTACATTGTGCTGTCGGTGGGCGTGGTGGTGCTCAACTTTTCCCGTCTGCCCTATGTGCTGGAATCCATCGTGGCGGGCGCGTTCAACCCCGCTGCCTTTACCGGCGGCACTATTGGCAGCCTGTTCGTCAGTATGCAAAAGGGCGTTTCCCGCGGCATCTTTTCCAACGAGGCCGGTCTTGGCACCGGCTCCATCGCCCATGCCTGCGCCGACACCAAAAAGCCGGTCAAGCAGGGTATGTTCGGCATTTTTGAGGTGTTTGCCGATACCATCGTCATCTGCACCCTGACCGCGCTGGTCATCCTGTGCAGCGGCACCTCGGTCAGCTACGGCGCAGCGGCCGGTGCAGAGCTGACCATCTCCGGCTTTACCACCACCTACGGCGGCTGGGCTTCCATTTTTACCGCTGTGGCGCTGTGCTGCTTTGCCTTTTCCACCATCATCGGCTGGGGTCTGTACGGCTCCCGCTTTCTGGTGTTCCTGTGCAAGAGCAACAAGGTGGCGCGCCCCTTCTTTGTGGTGTATGCTCTGGTAGCCATTCTGGGCGCTACCATGGACCTTGGTCTGCTGTGGAGCATCGCCGACACCTTCAACGGCCTGATGAGCATCCCGAACCTCATCGCGCTGCTGCTGCTTTCCGGCACGGTGGTACAGATGACCCGCGCCTTTTTTGAATCGGAAGGGTGAGCGGTATTCCCGCCCATAGTGGACAGAAACGCCGGAACGCGGTATACTGAGAGAAAAACAACGGTGGCTATACACCACAGGAGGTTCTGACGTGGAAAACTTTAACGAATTACTGCAAAAGTATGCGGATTTTATCGTCCGGGTGGGTGTGAACCCGCAGCCGGGGCAGACTTTGATCATCAACTGCCCGCTGGAGGGTGCTCCGCTGGCACGGCTGTGCGTGCGCAGCGCCTACGAAGCCGGTGCGCGGGACGTGCAGGTGAACTGGCAGGATGACGCCGTTACCCGCATCCGCATGGAGCTGGGCAGCGAGGACGCACTGACCGACCACAAGGGCTGGCAGCTGCGCCGCTATCTGGACTACGCCGAGAGCGAGGGCGGCGTGTGCGTGCTGCATCTTATTGCGGACGACCCGGAACTGTTTGCCGGGCTGGACGGCGCTAAGATCAGCCGTGTGAACAGCGCGAACCGCAGCTTTATGCAGCCGTGGCGGGAGTACACCATGAACGACCGGGTGCAGTGGTCCATCGCTGCTCTGCCCGCAGAGCCGTGGGCAAAGAAGATGTTCCCGGAGCTGGACACTGCCGCCGCCATTGAAGCACAGTGGAAGCTCATTTTTGACACCTGCCGTGTGACCGGCGGCGACCCGGTAGGGGAGTGGCAGAAGCATCTGGACCGCCTGAACGAGCTGGGCGCAAAGATGAACGCCCTGGATCTGGAAAGCGTGCATTTTGAAAGCGCCAACGGCACCGACCTGACCGTGGGTCTGGCGGAGCAGGCTGTGTGGGAGAGCGCCGGCAGCAAAAACGAGAAGGGTGTGCCCTTCCTGCCCAACATCCCCACCGAGGAGGTGTTCACCGCACCCCATAAGGATAAGGTGGACGGCATCGTTTACGGCACAAAGCCCTACGTCTTTAACGGACAGCTGATCAAAAACTTCCATGTCACCTTCAAGGACGGCAAGGTAGTGGAGCACGGCGCGGACGAGGGCGCAGATCTGCTGGGTCAGCTGCTGGACACCGACGAGGGCGCACGCCACATTGGCGAGGTGGCACTGGTGCCTGCCTCCAGCCCCATCAACCGCAGCGGCAAGCTGTTCTACAACACCCTGTTTGACGAGAACGCCGCCTGTCACATCGCCTTTGGCGACAGCTACCCCGGCACCACCGTGGGCGGCACCGGCCTTTCCAAGGAAGAGCTGGCAGCCCGCGGCATGAACCACTCCTCTCTGCACGAGGATGTGATGGTGGGTGCAGAGGACAGCCGCATCACCGGCAAATGCCGCGATGGCCGCACTGTACAGCTGTTTGAAAACGGCGTCTGGGTGCTGTAAAAAGCCCCAAAGGGCGCGCAACTGCAAAAAAATTGCGAAAATGCTTGCATAAATCGCAAGAGTATGCTATATTCTAGTAGTACGATATAGTTTAACCTGAAACGTGGGCCGCAAGGTCCGCGTTTCTTGTTTGTTTGGAGGTTTTTTATGGCGAAGCAGTCTGGCGGCAACACCGCGCAGAGAGTGGAAGCGCTTGTCCGTCCCACGGTGGAAGGCATGGGTCTGCGCCTGTGGGATGTGGTTTTTGAGAAGGAAGGGCCGGACTGGTATCTTCGCATCCTCATCGACCGGGACGGCACCATGGATACCGACACCTGTGCTGAGGTGTCCCACGCACTGGACCCCATTCTGGACGAAGCGGACCCCATCGACCAGAGCTATTATCTGGAAGTGGGCAGCCCCGGCCTTGGCCGCAAGCTGACCCGCCCGGAGCACTACGAGGTGCTGAAGGGCCAGAAGGTGCGGGCAAAGCTCATCCGCCCCAACGCCGACGGCGTGCGGGAACTGTCCGGCATCCTGACCGGCCGCGAGGGCAGCACCGTGACGCTGGAGACCGAAAACGGCCCTGTGACCTTTGAGGTGAATGCAGTCTCCGGCGTGCAGCTGTGCGACGACGAGGATCTGTTCAACTGAAAATAACCGTCTCTGAGAGAGAAAAGAGAACAAAATATATAGGAGGAACCCGAAAAATGACAGCAGAGAATAAGGACTTTTTTGAAGCGCTCTCCATGCTGGAGCATGAGCGCGGCATCACCGCAGAGTACCTGATCGAAAAGATCAAGGCGGCTATCATCATTGCCGTCAAGAAGAACTATGAGGTCGAGGAGGATCACATCCGGGTGGACATCGACCCCGACACCGGCCGCTTTGACGTGGCACTGATCCAGGACATCGTGGCAGACGAGGACTGGTACGACGAGCACGCCGAGATCGGTGTGACCGAAGCACGCAAGATCCGCAGCAGCTACGAGGTGGGCGACCGCATCATCACCCCGCTCAAGACCCGCGATTTTGGCCGCATTGCCGCCCAGACCGCAAAGCACGTCATCCGTCAGGGCATCCGCGAAGCCGAGCGCAACCAGCAGCTCAGCGAGATCCAGTCCCGCGCACATGACATCGTGCAGGCCACCGTTACCCGCGTGGATACCGAGAAGGGCATCGTAGCGCTGGATCTGGGCAAGGGCGGCGAGGCTGTTCTGCCCCGCAACGAGCAGGTGCCCGGCGAGGTGTACACCGAGGGCGAGACCCTGCAGGTCTACATCGTGGATGTGGTCAGCACCGAGCGCGGTCCCCGCGTGATGATCAGCCGCACCCATCCCGGCCTTGTCAAGCGCCTGTTTGAGCTGGAAGTGCCCGAGATCTTTGACGGCACTGTGGAGGTAAAGGCCATCAGCCGCGAAGCCGGTGCCCGCACCAAGATGGCTGTCTGGTCCAAGGACCCCAACGTCAACCCTGTTTCTGCCTGCATCGGCGAGCACGGTGCCCGTGTGGCTGCTGTTGTGGAAAAGCTGGGCGGTGAGAAGATCGATATCGTCAAGTGGAGCGAGGATATCTCTGAGTTCATCTCCGCAGCCCTGAGCCCCGCCAAGGTGGTCAAGGTGGAGCTGCTGCCCGGCGAGACCCGCTCCTGCCGTGTCACCGTGCCCGACCAGCAGCTGAGTCTGGCCATCGGCAACAAGGGTCAGAACGCCCGCCTGTGCGCCCGCCTGACCGGCTACAACATTGATATCCGTCCCGAGAGCGGCTACTACGGCGAGGACGAAGAGCCCAAGAAGGACGCAGCAGACGCTGAATAAGCCCGGCACCATCTGCCGAAGGAGGGAAACCGGATGGCACAAAAAAAGATCCCTGCCCGCCAGTGTATCGGCTGCATGACCAGCCGCCCCAAAAAGGAGCTGGTGCGCGTGGTGCGCGCACCCAGCGGGGAGATCAGCATTGATCTGGTAGGCAAAAAGCCGGGGCGCGGCGCATATCTCTGCCCTGACCCGGACTGCCTGACCAAGGCAAAGAAGAAAAAGGCGCTGGAGCGCTGCTTTGAGCAGCCGGTTCCCGCCGAGGTATACGATGCGCTGGCTGTACAGCTGGCCGCAGCCGCAAAGGAGGCAGCAGCCGATGGCAAAAAAGAATAACGCCCCCGCAAAACCCAAGCTGCCCCCGGAGGAGGCGCTGTATCAGGCCGTGAGCCTGTGCCGCAAGGCCGGTGCGCTGACCATGGGCTTTGACGCCGTGGAGGAGGCCTGCGTAAAAAGCAAGGCATGGCTGGTGATGACCGCATCGGACATCAGCCCCAAGACCCTGCAGCGTTTGAACTACGCCGTGGGCGACTTGGTGGACGTGTTCACCATGCCGCTGACGCAGGATAAGCTTGCCGATATCAGCCACAAGCCCGTGGCTGTTTACGCGGTGACCGACCGCAACCTCGCAAAGCTCTGCTTCGACCGCCTGTCGGACTGCGGAGCAATCAAAAATGAGGAGGATATGAGCGAATGATCGTAAAATATAAAGTGAGTGACTTTGCAAAGGATCTGAACCTTTCTGCAAAGAAGGTGCTGGACGAGCTGGCTGCTATGGGCAGCACCGGCAAGAAGAACAGCTCCAATCTGGAGGAAAACGAGCTGAACTACCTGCTGGAGAAGTTCAGCAAGGACAACAGCGTGGCGAATCTGGACGAGTTTCTGAACAGCGCCAAGGCTCCCAAGGAGGAGCCCAAGGCTGAGAAGAAGGCTGAGCAGAAGGCCGAAAAGAAGGCTGAGAAGAAGCCCGAGGCTCCCAAGGCTGACAAAAAGCCCCAGCAGCCCACCGCAAAGGCCGAGCAGCCCAAGGCAAACAACAATAATAATAACAATAACGGCAAGCACGGCGACAAGAAGCCCGAGCAGCACAAGAAGCGCGAGGAAAAGACCGTTTCCTTCAGCGAGCTGGCACGCGAGACCGGCGCAAAGGCCACCGCTGCCCCCGCACAGGCAGTCTCTGTCCGCCGCGAGGACAATCAGGTCACTGTGGATACCCGCACTGTGGATATGAACGTGGATCGCTTCGATGCCCGTTACGATGATCTGGCCTCTACCAAGAACACCGAGAACCGCCGCAAGCCCACCCCGCAGGGCAACAAGCAGAAGTTCACCCAGCGCGGTCAGCGCCAGCGCCAGCAGTTCCAGAAGGGCAAGCGCGAGACCGAGTTCGAGCGTCTGCAGCGCATCCAGCTGGAAAAGGCACGCAATGCCCAGCTGAAGGTGCTGATCCCCGACGAGATCACTGTGGGCGAGCTGGCTGCCCGCCTGAAGCAGCAGGCCGGTAAGGTCATTGCCAAGTTCATGCAGATGGGTGAGATGCACGCCATCAACGATGTGATCGATTTCGACACCGCAGCTCTGCTGGCTGAGGAGTTCCACGCAAAGGTCGAGCACGAGGTGCATGTCACCATCGAGGAGCGTCTGTTCACGCAGGAGGAGGACGCACAGGAGGATCTGGTGGAGCGTCCCCCGGTGGTCTGTGTCATGGGTCACGTTGACCACGGCAAGACCAGTATTCTGGATGCCATCCGTAAGACCAACGTCACCGCAGGCGAGGCCGGCGGTATTACGCAGGCCATCGGTGCATATCAGGTCAAGGTCAACGACAGCCTCATCACCTTCCTGGATACCCCGGGCCACGAGGCGTTCACCTCCATGCGTGCCCGCGGTGCCAACATGACCGATATTGCAGTTCTGGTGGTTGCTGCCGACGACGGCATCATGCCCCAGACCATCGAGTCCATCAACCACGCCAAGGCTGCAAATGTCAAGCTCATCGTGGCAATGAACAAGATGGATAAGCCCACCGCAAACCCCGAGCGCGTGATGGAAGGCCTGACCAAGTACGGCATCATCACCGAGGACTGGGGCGGCGATGTAGCCTGCATCCCGGTGTCTGCCCTGACCGGCATGGGCATCAACGACCTGCTGGAGCGCATTGCTCTGGAAGCTGAGGTCATGGAGCTGAAGGCAAACCCCAACCGCCGCGCCAAGGGTGCGGTCGTCGAGGCCCGTCTGGACAAGGGCCAGGGCCCCATTGCCACCATTCTGGTGCAGAACGGCACTCTGCACGCCGGCGACGTCATCATTGCCGGTACCGCTGTGGGCCGCGTGCGCACCATGCGCAGCGACAAGGGTCAACTGCTCACCGATGCCGGCCCCTCTACCCCTGTGGAGATCACCGGCTTGACCGCAGTACCGGAAGCAGGCGACCTGTTCGAGGCTGTTGAGGACGAGCGTCTGGCCCGTGAGCTGGCCGAACAGCGCGTTGCTGCCGCCAAGGAAAAGCAGTTCTCCTCCTTCCAGAAGGTCACGCTGGATAACCTGTTCAGCCAGATGGCACAGAACGACATGAAGGAGCTGGCCATCGTGGTCAAGGCCGATGTGCAGGGCTCTGCCGAGGCTGTGAAGCAGAGTTTGGAGAAGATTTCCAACGATGAGGTGCGCGTGCGCGTTATCCACGCCGGTGTCGGCGCCATCAGCAAGTCTGACGTGGATCTGGCCGATGCCTCCAACGCCATCATCATCGGCTTCAACGTCCGCCCGGACAATGTGGCCAAGGAAGAAGCCGCTGCCACCAAGGTGGAAATGCGTATGTACCGCGTCATCTACGACGCCATCAACGATGTCACCGACGCTATGAAGGGTATGCTGGCACCCAAGTTCCGCGAGGTCTCTCTGGGCGAGCTGCAGGTGCGTCAGGTGTACAAGATCTCCAACGTGGGCACCGTTGCAGGCTGCCGCGTGACCAGCGGCAAGATCACCCGCGACAGCAAGGTGCGCGTGGTGCGTGACGGTATCGTCATTGCCGAGGACGAGATCGCATCCCTGAAGCGCTTCAAGGATGACGCCAAGGAAGTGGCCGAGGGCTACGAGTGCGGCGTGACGCTGGAGAAGTTTGCGGACGTCAAGGAAGGCGACGTGTACGAAGCCTTCAAGATGGAAGAGTACCGCGACTAAGCAAAAACCGAATATATAACAGCTTCCCGGCAGAAAAGGCTTCCCCCGTCCGGGGGAAGCTGTCGAACGAAGTGAGACTGATGAGGGCGTATCTTTCGCAGGTGTGGAGCGTGCGCCCTCATCCGTCGTTCTGGCAGACAGATGCCGCCTTTCCCCGGGCGGGGAAGGGCTTTGGGAAGCTGCCGACAGAATTTGGAGAAAACTATGTCTCAGAAAAATATGGGCCGTCTTGCGCAGGATATGAAGCGCGAGGTCATTGCCATCATCGGCCGGCTGAAGGACCCGCGGCTGGAGGGCGGTCTGCTGACCGTCACCCGTTTGGACGTGACGCCGGATCTGGATGTGGCAAAGGTGTATGTAAGCGTGATGGGCCGTGCGGACGGCCCCAAGCCCGCAATCGAAGCGCTGAACCGTGCCGCAGGCCATGTGCGCACCGAGGTCAGCAAAAAAATGCACATCCGCAAGGCACCCCGCTTCATCTTTGTGGAGGATGACGGTGCCGCCTACGCCGCCCACATCAACGAGCTGCTGCGCAGCCTGAACGTGAACGGCGAGGAGGAAGCACAGCCTGCCGATACCGAACAGACCGAGGACTGACTGCCTTTGCGGAAAGGATGGATCATTGGATGACAGAACAACTGAATGTGCAGCAGATGGCGCAGCGCCTGCTGGCTGCGGACAACATTTTGATTCTGTGCCACAAAAACCCGGACGGTGACACCATCGGCTGCGGCAGCGCCCTGTACTACGCGCTCAAAGCGTTGGAAAAAACAACGGCGGTGCTCTGCTCCGATACCGTGCCGTCCCGCTACGCCTTTACGAACCCACGGCTGTTCAAGGGTGAGTTCGAGCCCCGCACCGTGATCGCGGTGGACGTGGCAGGCTTGCAGCTGTTTGGCGAAAATAACGGTGTGCCGCAGTTTGCACGCCATGTGGACCTGTGCATCGACCACCATGCAGGCAACAACGGCTATGCCGATTTCACCCTTCTGGATGCCGGTGCCGCTGCGGCAGCAGAGCTGCTGTATCAGGTCATCGTGGAGATGGGCGTGCCCATCTCCACCCACATTGCGGACTGTCTGTACACCGGCATTGCCACCGATACCGGCTGCTTCAAGTTCTCCTCCACCACAGCCAACACCCACACGGTGGCGGCAAAGCTTATTGAAGCCGGCTGTCATGTGGAGGAACTGAACACCCTGCTCTTCGACACCAAGCCCCGTGCCCGCATGGAGGCCGAGCGCATCGCCCGCAACCATCTGGAGTACTATCTGGACGGCCGATGTGCCCTGATCTACCTGACACGGGACGAGATCCGGCAGAGCGGGGTAGACCCCGCAGATCTGGAAGAGCTGACCAGCCTGCCCATCAGCATCGAGGGAGTCAAGGTCGGTCTGACCCTGCGCCAGCAGCCCGGCGGCAGCTACCGCATCAGCGTGCGCACCGCAAAGGGCGTGGACGCCTGTGCCATCGCCCGGCGGCTGGGCGGCGGCGGCCACACCCGCGCAGCGGGCTGTGAGCTGCTGGGCGACCTTGAAAACGCCAAGAATGCGATCCTTGCAGAGGTGGAAGCCGAGCTGGACGCACCGCAGGAGGAAGCATGATGCAGGGCATCCTGATCGTAGACAAGCCCATGGACTGGACCAGCTTTGACGTGGTGGCAAAGCTGCGCGGCGTGCTGGGCACCCGCAAGCTGGGGCACAGCGGTACGCTGGACCCCATGGCCACCGGCGTTCTGCCGGTGTTCTGCGGCGGTGCCAGCAAGGCGGTGGACCTGCAGCTGAACCACGACAAGACTTACCGCGCCACCCTGCGCCTGGGTGCACGCACCGATACCGGCGACAGCACCGGCACGGTGCTGGAGACTGCACCCGTCACCGCCGGAGAGAAGGAACTGCTGGCTGTGCTGCCGCAGTTTATCGGCCCGCAGATGCAAGTGCCGCCTATGTACTCGGCGGTCAAGATCAACGGACAGCCGCTGTATAAGCTGGCGCGCGAGGGCGTGACCGTGGAGCGCAAGGCGCGCCCCATTGAGATCTACGGCATCGAGTACGGCGGCAGTCCGGCAGAAAACGAGTATGTACTGACGGTGCGCTGCTCCAAGGGCACCTACATCCGCACACTGCTGGAGGATATCGCCGCCGCCATGGGGCAGAAGGGCACCATGAGCGCTCTGCGCCGCACCGCTGCCGGTCTGTACACCGAAGCAGACGCCCATACGCTGGAAGAAATTCTTGCCGCAAAGGAGCAGGGGAGCGCTGCGCTGGAAGCACTGATGCTGCCGGTGGAAAGCGTGTTCACCCCGTTGCCGCTGCTGGTGGTGGAGCCATGGGTGGAGCAGCATCTGTACAACGGCTGCCCCACCAGCCGCTACCCCGCAGCAGACGGACGCTACCGGGTGCGCAATGCCGCTGGGCAGTTCCTTGGCCTTGCCAATATTACCGGCGGGGTGCTCCGGGTGGAAAAACTGTTCGTGGAACGTAATTGAGCAATAAAGGAAACAAGACCCATGCAGATCATTTCTCAGTTTGCCCCGCTGCCGCTGGCGCAGCCCGAAAAAGGCACCGCCGTGGCCATGGGCTACTTTGACGGCATCCATATCGGCCACCGGGCGGTGATCGAAGGGGCTGTGCAGTGGGCAAAGACCCATGACGCAGCCCCGGCGGTGTTCACCTTCCGCCTGCCGGTGGAAAATAAAATGAAGGGCAAGCGCCTGCTTTCTACCGAGGATAAGCACGCCTTGATCCACAGCCTTGGGGTGGAGTATTACCTCACCCCGGACTTTGAAGCGATCAAAGCGCTGAGCCCGGAGGAGTTCGTGCGCGGCATTGTGGAAAACTGCCACGCCCGGGCGCTGTTCTGCGGCGAAAACTTCACCTTTGGCGCAAAAGCTGCCGGTACGCCGGAGCTGCTGCGCACCCTCTGTGCCCCCCTTGGGGTAGAGGTGGTGGTGGTGCCCATGGCGCAGTTTGAGGAAAAGCCGGTGTCCTCCACCCGCATCCGCACCGCACTGGAGGGCGGGGATATCCCCGCTGCCAACGCCATGCTGGGGATGCCCTATGCCATCCGCTTTGCGGTGCAGCACGGGGCAGGGCTGGGACACACCCTTGGGGTGCCCACCATCAACCAGCTGTACCCGCAGGGCTTCCAGATGCCCCGCAGCGGCATTTATATCACCCGCACCTGCATCAACGGGGTGTGGTATCCCTCGGCCACCGGTCTGGGCAGCCGCCCTACCGTGAACGATGACGCCACCAAGGTGACCTGCGAGACCTTTATCCCGGGCTTTTCCGGCGACTTGTACGGCACCGACCCGGTGGTGGAGTTCCACGCCTACCTGAGCCCCAGCAAAAAGTTTGATACGCTGGACCAGCTGCGGGACTGCATCAACAATGCCGCCCGCCGCGCACAGGAATATTTTGCATAACGCATAAGCAGACAGGCCGTTGCACAGTATTTTGTGCGGCGGCCTTGTTTGATGCGGGACGATTTGAAATGCCCTCCGCTTGCGCTCTGGGCATAATTCAAGGAATTTTGTTTTTTTATTTGAGCTTCCGAAAAGTCTGCGGACTTTTCGGAAGCTTTTTTCACGGAAGAGAACGGAACGGAAAACGGCATTTCCGGCGTCTGCGGGCAGAAAAAACCGCACTTCGGGCAAAATAGACACATTTCCGTGCAACAACGGTAAATGTTTGTTAAACAATTATCTATCTCTTATCCTTGCAATACACGCAGTTTTTGTTTATAATAGTAGCTGTACGGGGCAACGCCCCGATTGTGAGCGAGACTCTGGTTCAGAATTATAACTTGAGAGGAGTTTTTACCATGGGTTTAGGTAAGAAGACGATCGACGATCAGAACTACTGCGGCAAGAAGGTGCTTGTCCGCTGCGATTTCAACGTCCCGATGAAGGACGGTGTCATCACCAACGAGAACCGCATCAATGCAGCACTGCCCACCATCCAGAAGCTGGTCAACGATGGCGCTAAGGTCATCCTGTGCAGCCATCTGGGCAAGCCCAAGAACGGCCCTGAGGCTAAGTTCAGCCTGGCTCCCGTTGCTGTGGCTCTGAGCGCAAAGCTGGGCAAGACCGTTGTGTTTGCCGACGACGACAACGTTGTGGGCGAGAACGCAAAGGCTGCTGTGGCTGCTATGAACAACGGCGATGTCGTTCTGCTGCAGAACACCCGTTTCCGCAAGGAAGAGACCAAGAATATGCCTGAGTTCAGCGAGGAGCTGGCTTCTCTGGCTGACGCTTATGTGGACGATGCCTTCGGCAGCTGCCACCGTGCACACTGCTCCACTGCAGGTGTCACCGACTACATCAAGGATACCGCTGTCGGTTACCTGATGGAGAAGGAGATCAAGTATCTGGGCAACGCCGTCAACGACCCCGTCCGTCCCTTCACCGCTATTCTGGGCGGTGCCAAGGTCGCTGATAAGCTGAACGTCATCTCCAACCTGCTGGAGAAGGTCGATACCCTGATCATCGGCGGCGGCATGGCTTACACCTTCGTCAAGGCTCAGGGCTACGAAGTCGGCAAGAGCCTGTGCGACGACACCAAGCTGGACTACTGCAAGGAAATGATGGCTAAGGCCAAGGAGAAGGGCGTCAAGCTGCTGCTGCCCGTGGATGCTGTCTGCATCAAGGACTTCCCCGATCCCATCGACGCTCCTGTGGACGTCACCGTGGTGCCTGTCACTGCGATCCCCGCTGACATGGAGGGCTGCGACATCGGCCCCGAGACCATGAAGCTGTTTGCTGACGCTGTCAAGGCTTCCAAGACTGTTGTCTGGAACGGCCCCATGGGCGTGTTCGAGAACCCCACTCTGGCAGCCGGTACTCTGGCTGTTGCCAAGGCTATGGCTGAGAGCGATGCTACCACCGTTATCGGCGGCGGCGACAGCGCAGCAGCTGTGCAGCAGATGGGTCTGGGCGACAAGATGACCCACATCTCCACCGGCGGCGGCGCTTCTCTGGAGTATCTGGAGGGCAAGGAGCTGCCCGGCATCGCAGTCATCCAGAACGCATAATTTTTCCGGCATCACAATGGGTGCGGCGGCATTTACGCCGCCGCATCTTTTCTTTTTGTGCAGGTAATTTGTAAATATTTACGAAGGTAAGGAGAAAATAACAATGGATAAGGCAAAGCGCAAGGCTATTATCGCTGGCAACTGGAAGATGAACAAGACCGCCTCCGAGGCTGCTGTTCTGGTGGACGAGCTGATCCCCGCCGTGAAGGACGCCGCCTGCGAGGTGGTCATCTGCACCCCGTTTACCGATCTGGTCACCGCTGTGGCTAAGACCAAGGGCACCAACATCCATGTCGGTGCCGAGAACGTCCACTTTGAGAAGTCCGGTGCTTTCACCGGCGAGATCAGCGCCGATATGCTGGTGGATCTGGGCGTGGAGTACGTCATCGTCGGCCACTCTGAGCGCCGCCAGTACTTTGCAGAGACCGACCAGACCGTCAACAAGCGCACTCTGGCTGCGCTGAATGCCGGCCTGAAGGTCATCATCTGCGTGGGCGAGAGCCTGCAGCAGCGCGAGGAGGGCGTTACCGAGGAGCTGGTCCGTATGCAGACCAAGATCGCCCTGCGTGACGTGACCGCCGAGCAGATGGCAAACGTTGTCATCGCCTACGAGCCTGTCTGGGCCATCGGCACCGGCAAGACCGCTACCGCTGATCAGGCAGAGGAAGTCTGCGCTCAGATCCGCAAGGTGGTAGGTGAGCTGTACGGCGAGACCGTAGCCGAAGCTACCACCGTGCAGTACGGCGGCAGCATGAATGCCAAGAACTGCGAGGAGCTGCTGAGCAAGAAGGACGTGGACGGCGGCCTGATCGGCGGCGCATCCCTGAAGGCTGCCGACTTTGCAGTCATCGTCAATGCAGCCACCAAGGGCTGAGCAACTGCCTTTTCTTAAATGAGCTGTTTCAGCGCCCGGCTGCGCCGTTTTTTCAGCGCTGAGCCGGGCGCTGATCTGTTTTACAGCAGCTGCTCGGGTGTTATGCACCCGCAGGCTGTACCTGCAGGCAGGGCGCTTAGCCTTGCCCGCAACGCGTGATAAATTCAAAGGAGATTCAATTTTATGGCAAAGAAACCTGTTCTTCTGTGCATCATGGATGGCTTCGGCTGGGTGCCGAACGAGACCTTCGGCAACGCTGTTGTGGCTGCCAAGACCCCCCATCTGGATGCTCTGATGGAAAAGTACCCCATGACCACCATTGATGCTTCCGGCATGGCTGTCGGTCTGCCCGACGGCCAGATGGGCAACTCCGAGGTCGGCCACACCAACATGGGCGCAGGCCGCATCGTGTACCAGCAGCTGACCCTCATCACCAAGTCCATCCGCGACGGCGAGATGCTCAAGAACCCTGTGCTGGTCAAGAACATGAAGGCCGCCATCGAGGCCGGCAAGGCCATCCATCTGATGGGTCTGGTGGGCACCGGCGGCGTGCACAGCCATGCCGACCACTGGTTTGGTGTGCTGGAAATGGCAAAGCATCTGGGTGCAAAGGAAATTTACCTGCACTGCATCACCGACGGCCGCGACACCGACCCCCACTCCGGCAAGGGCTTCCTGGCTGACCTGCAGGCTAAGCTGGACGAGCTGGGCGTGGGCAAGATCGCCAGCGTTTCCGGCCGTTACTACGCCATGGACCGCGATAACAACTGGGATCGCGAGGAGAAGGCCTATGCTGCCTTCGTCTACGGCGAGGGTGAGCACGCTGCCAACGCTGCCGAGGCCATCGAAGCTTCCTATGCCGCAGACAAGACCGATGAGTTCGTGCTGCCCTGCGTCACCTGCGAGGGTGGCCGCGTGCAGGATGGCGACACCGTCATCTTCATGAACTTCCGCCCCGACCGTGCCCGCCAGATGACCCGCATCTTCTGTGACGATGCTTTTACCGGCTTCGAGCGCCGCGGCGGCCGCAAGCAGGTGAACTACGTCTGCATGGCCGAGTACGATGCCACCATGCCCAACTGCGAGGTTGCTTATCCCCCGGTGGAGCTGAAGAACGTTCTGGGCGAGTATCTGTCTGCCCACGGCAAGACCCAGCTGCGCATTGCCGAGACTGAGAAGTACGCCCACGTTACCTTCTTCTTTAACGGCGGCGTGGAAGCTCCCTACGAGGGCGAGGACCGCTGCGTCATCCCCAGCCCCAAGGTTGCTACCTACGACCTGAAGCCCGAGATGAGCGCCCCCGAAGTCGCTGCCGAGTGCGTCAAGCGCATCGAGAGCGGCAAGTACGATGTGGTCATCCTGAACTTCGCAAACTGCGATATGGTCGGCCACACCGGCGTGTTCGATGCTGCTGTCAAGGCCGTTGAGGCTGTGGATACCTGCGTGGATCAGGTGGTCACCGCTGTGCTGAACGCCGGCGGCTGCGCCTTCATCACCGCCGACCACGGCAACGCTGAAAAGATGATGAACCCGGACGGCACCCCCTTCACCGCCCACACTACCAACGTTGTGCCCTTTGTGGCAGTTGGCTGCGGTGACGTGAAGCTGCGCGAGGGCGGCTGTCTGGCCGATATCGCACCCACCATGCTGCCCTATATCGGCCTGCCCGTTCCCGCCGAGATGACCGGCAAGAGCATCATCGTGGAGTGATGCCAGACGGGATAACCGGATAAACAAACAAAAGGCTGCTGCACATTGCGTGCGGCAGCCTTTTTGCGTAAAGAGACGATTTTGAATGCCCTCCGCTTTGCTCTGGGCATAAATAGCGGAAAGAAAATTTTTTGTTTGTTTTTCCGAAAAGTCTGCGGACTTTTCGGAAAAACTTTTTCACGGGAGGGGGTGCAATGCCGTTGTCCTTTACGACCCCTTCTGTGAAAAGGGAATAGCGGAGCGTCCGCAGACGCTCCGCTATTCCGAAATAAAAAATAATTTTTCCGCTGAAGATGGCCAGAGCGCACGCGGAGGCCATTTTGATCGTCCCACCTGCAAAAAACTTACTTTTTCAGGTGGCTGTCCCAGCCGCTGGAGGTGGTGGCCTGCTTATCGGGCGTGCACCACATGGCTTCTACGCCGTCCAGCGACTCCACCAGCTTCTGCCCCTCTTCCAGCGGCATACAGAACAGGGCGGTGGTCAGGCAGTCTGCCATGCCGGAGTCCGGGCACAGCACGGTGACGCCGTTGTAGTAGGCAGCGGGCCAAAGGGTGTCCGGGTCGATGATGTGGTGGTAGCGCTTGCCGTCCACCACAAAGTAGCGCTGGTAGTCGCCGCTGGTCACCAGCGCAAGGTCGCTCATGTTGATGGGCGAGCCGAAGATGGAATTGGTGTTGGTATACACCTCAGAAGCGTTCCACGGGTTCTCCACGCCGCCCGTCCACTGGCTGCCGTCCGGCTTTGTGCCGATGGCGCGCAGGTTGCCGCCCACGCTCACCAGTGCGCTGGTCAGGCCCCGGGCTTCGGCGGCGCGGCAGACCATCTCCACGGCGTACCCTTTGCCCACACTGCCCACGTCCAGCGACATCTCCGGGTCGGACAGATAGACCGTTTTGGCGTCCTCGTCGATGACAAGATCGTTGATATCGCAGTGCTGGGCAGCGGCTTCCAACTCCTCCTGCGTGGGCAGGGTGTTGTCGGCATCGGAAGCGTCCTTTTCAGCGGCTTCGCGGTGGTCGTGCCAGATGCCCAGCACACTGCCCATGGCAATGTTGATCTTGCCGCCGGTCAGGTCGTACATCTGCCGCGCCAGCTCCAGCATGGAGAGGATGCGGTCATCCACCTGTACCGGGGCTTTGCCGGCGTTTTCGTTGATGGTCTTAACGTTCACAACGCCGTCGTAGTCGTTGTAGATATCGTAGAGCTGGTTGTAGGCGATCAGATCCTGATGCAGCGCCTGCATCTGGGTGTTGAACGCTTCCTCGCTCTCGCAGTAGGCGATGACCTGCGTCACCGTGTCGAATACGTCATAAAAGATGGTGGTGTACCGGATCAGCTCCTTTTTGGGCTTGCAGCCGGCCAGAAGGCTAAGGCTCAGCACCGCCGCCAGCAGTGCAGCGGTTATGCGGGTGATGCGGCTCTTCATACGGTCTGGCTCTCCTTTGCAGCGCTAAAGGCGGTGTGCTCCTCCTGCAGGTGCGCCAGCAGGTCTGCAAACATCCAGTTGCGGTTTGCGGGGGTGACCACCGCCTTGAGCGGGATGGTCACCTGTGCCTGCCGCATCAGGTCCAGCAGGGTGTCCACGTCCTTATCGCGGAAGTTTGCCAGCACCAGCGCCGGGGGATAGGCACCGGGCTCCAGCACCAGCGTTCTGGGGGCTTTTACCTCCACCTCGCCCAGCAGCTGGGCAACGGTCTTGCCGGCATCGGCGGGGGCAACGGGCAGCAGCTTCATGCCAAAGGCGGGTGCCATGCCCTCCAGCTTGCCCCGGTCGGCGGGGGAAAGGTTCCAGCCCAGCGCCAGCGGCACCCCGGCGTTCTGGTTGCGTGCAATGTGTGCTTTCATCTTTAAAACCTCTTTCGGCAGTGTTTTTTCAAAATACACTATAGTATACCATAAAACCCGTGAAAAGAAAATGAAAACCCGCCGGTGCATACAAAAAAAGCTCCCCCTTGCGGGGGAGCGGACGGAGCAGGGTTCAGTTCATTTTTTTGCCGAAGAACTCCACCTCTTTGCCGATGAACTGCATCAGCTCATCGAACTGGTCGGGGGTCAGGCTCTGAGCGCCGTCGCACTTGGCCTTGGCGGGGTTGTTGTGCACCTCGATCATCAGGCCGTCGGCACCGGCAGCGACCGCGGCTTTCGCCAGCTCCGGCACCATCCATGCGTGGCCGCAGGCGTGGCTGGGGTCTACCACCACCGGCAGATGGGTCATCTTGTGCAGCATGACCACACCGGCAAGGTCCAGCGTGTTGCGCATACTGGTCTCGAAGGTACGGATGCCGCGCTCGCACAGGATGACGTTCTCGTTACCCTCGGCCATAATGTACTCGGCGCTCATCACGAACTCTTCCAGCGTGTTGGCAAGGCCGCGCTTGAGCAGCACCGGCTTTTTCTGGCGTCCAACGGCTTTGAGCAGCTCAAAATTCTGCATATTGCGGGCACCCACCTGAATGAGGTCCACATTTTCAAACAGGGGCAGGTGCTCGGTGTTCATGATCTCGGTCACGATGGGCGAACCGGTGGCGCGGCGTGCCAGCTTGAGCAGATCCAGACCCTCACTGCGCATACCCTGAAAAGAGTAGGGGGAGGTGCGGGGCTTGAACGCACCGCCGCGCAGCAGGGAAGCGCCTGCCGCCTTTACCCGCTGGGCGCAGTAGGTGATCTGCTCCTCGCTTTCAATGCTGCACGGCCCGGCGATGACTGCAAAGTTGCCGCCGCCGATCTTGACGCCTTCTACGTCGATAACGCTGTCGTCCGGGTGGAACTTGCGGTTGGCCTTTTTGTAGGGCTCGGACACGCGGCGGCAGGTCTCCACCACCGGGTTCGCCAGCACCCAGCTTTCCGCAATGGCCTTGGTATCGCCGATCAGACCCAGAATATGGGTGTCGCTGCCCTTGGAATCGTTGATCTGCAGCCCCATATCCTCCAGCTCGTGGCAGAACTCGCGCACCTGTACGTCGGGGGCATCCTGTTTGAGTACGATGATCATAGTGTTTTGTCTCCTTTGCCTTTTTCTATCCTGTAAAACGGCGAGGGAGACCGGCTCCTTTGCCGCAGCTTGCAGTGTCAAACTTCAGTGCTCTGAAGTGCGTGACGCTATGATATCACTTCATGAAACTGAAGTCAAGAGAAATTTTGAATTTTTTCGGAAAAAGTGGTAAAATAGAAACAAAGCAAATGTAAAAGAGGAAATAACAATGGGAAAAGAAGCTAAAACCAACGCAATGCGCATTCTGGAACGGGAAAAGGTGGCCTACACCGCCCACGAGTACCCCCACGAGGAGGGGGTGGCGGTGGACGGTGTGACCGTAGCCGCCAGCATGGGCGAGGACCCTGCCTGCGTATACAAGACGCTGGTAACGCAGGGCAGCAGCAAAAACTATTTTGTGTTCGTCATTCCGGTGGCGGCAGAGCTGGATTTAAAGGCCGCTGCCCGCAGCGTGGGCGAAAAGAGCGTGGCAATGATCCATGTGGCAGATATCAACAAGGTCACCGGTTATGTGCGGGGCGGCTGCAGCCCGGTGGGCATGAAAAAGCAGTACCGCACCGTCTTTGACGAAAGCGTGCTGACCCAGCAGAAGGTCTATGTTTCCGGCGGGCGCATCGGTACGCAGGTGTGCTGTGCCCCGGCAGATCTGATCCGCGCTGCACGCGCCGACACCGCAAAGATCATTTTTTAAAAATGCTGCTCCGTATCTGGGATACATCAACACAGCCTTTACATAAAATATACCCGCTGCATAAGTCATACTTAAAAAGAAAAAGGATGGCGAAACTGCACAAAACTTTCGAAAGTTTTTTGACGGCATGGGAACACAAGGGAGAATTTGCCCAAACGCTCTTTGCAAAGCGGTTTTTTTGCCGTAAACTGTATCTAGCACAGGGACGATGCCCCAAAAAACGGGCTTGCATCGCCGCCTGAAAAAACGCTTGCACAGGAAACTGCGGAGGGAAACTTCAATGATGCTGCTGGTGCCGGGTCGCATGGAATGGGGTCACATTCACTGCAATCAGGGGCATGGTGCAACCTTGTGCAAAATGCGCGGACAGAAAAACTGGAAATAAAGGCCGTGGTACAGGTGTACCGCAGCCTTTTTTGTTTGTCGGTCTTGTTGGACATGAGAAAGAGAGGCTTTGGAAAATGGTTCGTAAAGTGGCAGTGATCATGGGTTCGGACAGCGATTGGCCGGTAGTCAAGGGTGCCTGCGCCCAGCTGAAGGCACTGGACATCCCCTTTGAGGCGCACATCCTTTCGGCACACCGCACCCCCGCCGAGGCAGCAGCCTTTGCAAAAAGCGCAAAGGCCAACGGCTTTGGAGTCATCCTGTGCGCGGCAGGCATGGCAGCACATCTGGCAGGTGCTTTTGCCGCCAACACCACCCTGCCGGTCATCGGCATCCCCATGAAGGGCGGCGCGATGGATGGCTTGGACGCTCTGCTGGCTACCGTGCAGATGCCCAGCGGCATCCCGGTGGCGACCGTGGCGCTGAACGGTGCCAAGAACGCCGCATGGCTGGCTGCTGAAATTCTGGCACTGAACGATGATGCACTGGCTGAAAAGCTGGAAGCCGAGCGCGTAGCCATGGCACAGCAGATCGCAGCCAAGGAAGAAAAGCTGCAGAACGAACTGAACGAGCTGTAAAGGAGAACCAATGTCTGATTTTGCATATCCGCTGCATGAGGAGTGCGGCGTTTTCGGCATCTACGACCGTGCCGGTACCGAGGATGTGGCCGCAGCGGCTTATTCGGCCCTGTATGCGCTGCAGCACCGCGGGCAGGAGAGCTGCGGCATCGCCGTCAACGATGACGGCGTGATCACCGGCCACCGGGATCTGGGCCTTGTAAACGAGGTATTCACCCCGGAGGTGCTGGCAAGCCTGTCCACTACCAAGGCACACATGGCTACCGGCCATGTGCGCTACGCCACCGCCGGTACCCGCGTCCGCGCCAACGCCCAGCCCATGATCGTCCGTCATGGCCGCGGCACCATGGCGCTGTGCCACAACGGCAACCTGACCAACGCCGTGGAGCTGCGCCGCCAGCTGGAAAACGAGGGCGCGATCTTCCACGGCTCCTCGGACACTGAGGTCATCTGCTACCTCATCACTCGCAACCGTCTGCGCATGGGCAGCATCGAGACTGCCATCAGCAAGACCATGGACGTGCTGGAAGGCGCATACAGCCTTGTGATCATGTCTGCCACCAAGCTTATCGCGGTGCGCGACCCCCGGGGCTACCGTCCCCTGTGCATCGGCACCCTGCCCGGCGGCGGCTACGTCTTTGCCAGCGAGAGCTGCGCACTGGATGCCACCGGTGCTTCTCTGCTGCGGGATGTGGAACCCGGCGAGATCGTGGTGGTGGACACCAAGACCGGCGAGCTGCGCAGCATCAAGGATCACTGCGGCCGCCCGGACACCCAGATGTGCGTGTTCGAGTTCATCTACTTCGCCCGCCCGGACAGCGTCATCGAGGGCAGCTCGGTGCACGAGGCCCGCAAGCAGGCAGGCCGCTTCCTTGCACAGGAGCACCCCGTGGAGGCCGATGTGGTCATCGGCGTGCCGGATTCCGGTCTGGATGCAGCACTGGGCTACTCGCAGGAGAGCGGCATCCCCTACGGCATCGGCTTTATCAAGAATAAATACATCGGCCGCACCTTCATTCAGGGCAGCCAGAAGCAGCGCGAGAACAGCGTGCGCATCAAGCTGAACGTGGTGTCCAGCACCGTCAAGGGCAAGCGCGTGGTGCTGGTGGATGACTCCATCGTGCGCGGCACCACATCTGCCCGCATCATCAAGCTGCTGCGGGATGCCGGTGCTGCCGAGGTGCACTTTATGGTCTCTGCACCTCCCTTCAAGTATCCGTGCTACTTCGGCACCGATATCCCGGACCAGAAGCTGCTGGTGGCCACCGGCCGCACGCTGGAGCAGATCAACGAGGTCATCGGCGCCGATACGCTGGGCTACCTTTCCAACGAGCACGTTGTCCAGCTTGCCAAAAACGCAAAATGCGGGTTCTGCACCGCCTGCTTTACCGGCGAGTATGCCGTAGAGCCGGAAAGTGTGCTTTCTACCGATATTCACGACCGTCACCTGAACGACCGTCCCAAGGACGCCAAAAAGTTAGGAGAGTAAGAACATGGAAAAGAGCTATTCTGAAAGCTACGCCGCAGCAGGCGTGGACATTACCGCCGGTTACCGCTCTGTGGAGCTGATGAAGCAGTATGTCGCCCGTACCATGAACGAGCACTGCATCGGCGGTTTGGGCGGCTTTGGCGGCCTGTTTGAGCTGGACTGCACCGGTTACAAGCACCCGGTGCTGATCTCCGGCACCGACGGTGTGGGCACCAAGCTGAAGGTTGCCATGATCATGGATAAGCACGATACCATTGGCATCGACTGCGTGGCCATGTGCGTCAACGATGTCATCTGCGCCGGTGCAAAGCCGCTGGTGTTCCTGGATTACATCGCCTGCGGCCGCAACGTGCCGGAAAAGATCGCCAACATCGTCAAGGGCGTGGCCGAGGGCTGCGTGCAGGCCGATTGCGCTCTGGTGGGCGGCGAAACTGCTGAGCACCCGGGCATGATGCCAGAGGACGAGTACGATCTGGCCGGCTTCACCGTAGGCGTTGTGGACAAGGAGAAGATCCTGAACAACGAGACCATGGCAGCCGGTGACGTGATCCTCGCCCTGCCCTCCACCGGTGTGCACTCCAACGGCTTCTCGCTGGTGCGCAAGGTGTTTAACATCGACGCCGACCCCGATGTGCTGTTCTCCACCCCCGCCGAGCTGGGCGGCAAGACCCTTGGCGAGGCGCTGCTGGCTCCCACCAAGATCTACGTCAAGCCCGTGCTGAAGGTGCTGGAGGAGGTGCAGGTCAAGGGCATCTCCCACATCACCGGCGGCGGCTTCTACGAGAATATCCCCCGCAGCCTGAAGAAGGGCTGCTGCGCCCGCATCAACAAGGCAGATGTGCGCACCCCGGCTCTGTTCCACCTGATGCAGAAGGTGGGCGGCATCTCCGAGCACGATATGTTCAATACCTTCAACATGGGCGTGGGTATGGTGCTCACTGTGCCCGCCGAGCAGGCCGATAAGGCACTGGAGATCCTGCACGCCAACGGCGAGCCGGAAGCCTACCGTCTGGGCGTCATCGCAGAAGGTGAGGGCGTGGAACTGTGCTGAACATTGCCGTGTTAGTGTCCGGCGGCGGCACCAATCTGCAGGCGCTGCTGGACAGCGAGGCCCGGGGCGAGAACCCCAATGGTAAAATTACGCTGGTAGTGGCTTCCAAGCCCGGCGTCTTTGCGCTGGAACGCGCCGCAAAGGCGGGCGTAGAGGGCTGCGTGGTGCGCCGCAAGGATTACGCTGCCAGCGAGGAATTTGACGCTGCGCTGCTGGAAACGCTGCGGGCGCACAACATTGATCTGGTGGTGCTGGCGGGCTTTCTGTCCGTGCTGGGCCCCAGCGTCATTGCGGCCTATCCGCGCCGCATCCTGAACGTGCACCCTGCGCTGATCCCTTCTTTCTGCGGGCCGGGAATGTACGGTCTGCGCCCCCACGAAGCCGCACTGGCTCGTGGCTGCAAGGTGACCGGCGCTACCGTCCACTTTGTCAACGAGGAGTGCGACGGCGGACCCATCCTGCTGCAGAAGGCCGTGGATATCCTGCCCGGCGACACCCCCGAGGTGCTGCAGAAGCGGGTGATGGAACAGGCTGAATGGAAGCTGCTGCCCAAGGCGGTGGCTATGATCTGTAGCGGAGAGATCGAGTGAAAAAATAAACTGGCTCGCCCTCTCAGGCCGCTTCGCGTCCAGCTCTCCCAAAGGGAGAGCCCTTGGCAAAACCATGAACTTTGTGTGGACTGCCAAAGCCTCCCACTTTGGGGGAGGTGGCAGCGCGTCAGCGCTGACGGAGAGGGCGAGGTCGTTATCCGTAAAGGAGAACAACAATGGAAAAGATCAACCTGAACGAGTATCTGGCCGCCAACGAGTACCCCGGCCGCGGCATTGCGGTGGCAATGGCACCAGACGGACGGCAGATGTTTATCGGCTACTTTATCATGGGACGCAGCGAGAACAGCCGCAACCGCGTGTTTGACCCCGTGCCCGAGCGCGGCGGCATCTGCACCATGGCAGCCGACCCCGCAAAACTGGAAGATCCCAGCCTGATCATTTATAACCCGGTGCTGACCCTTGGCAAGACCCATATCGTGACCAACGGTGACCAGACCGATACCATCTACGACCTGATGAGCCAGGGCAAGAGCTTTGCCGATGCCCTGCGCACCCGCACCTTTGAGCCGGACTGCCCCAACTACACCCCCCGCATCTCCGCTGTGGTGTACGCTGACGGCAGCTACCAGATGAGCATCCTCAAGTCTGCCGACGGCAACGGCGACAGCGTGCAGCGCTATTTCTTTGATTACCCCCAGCCCGTTGCAGGCGAGGGTCACTTCATCAGCACCTACAAGCACAACGGCAACCCCATCCCCAGCTTTGAGGGCGAGCCCCTGCGCTTTGCCTGCCCCCGCACCATCGGTGATTTTGCCGCCGGTCTGTGGAGCAGCCTGAACGTGGACAACAAGGTGAGCCTGTTTGCCCGGGTCATCGATCTGGACACCGGCGAGAGCGGCGATATGATCTACAACAAGTACGACTCCGTTTGCAGCGATCTTGACGACCCTGAGGAGCCGGAGCTGCTGCCCGAGGAGCTGGAACTGCTCAAAAAGCTTGACGCCGAGGAAAAATAAGAGTAAACCTTAGGATATAAGGAGGATGCACCAATGAATGAACTCGCACTGAAGTACGGCTGCAACCCCAACCAGAAGCCCAGCCGCATTTATATGGAAGATGGCTCCGACCTGCCCGTTACCGTGCTGAACGGCAAGCCCGGCTACATCAACTTTCTGGATGCCCTCAACTCCATCCAGCTGGTCAAGGAGTTAAAGACTGCCTGCGGTCTGCCCGCAGCGGCTTCCTTCAAGCACGTTTCCCCGGCGGGCGCAGCACTGGGTCTGCCCCTGACCGAGGTGGAGCGCCGGATGTACCACATTGCCCCGGAGACAGAGCTTTCTCCGCTGGCCTGTGCCTACGCCCGCGCCCGCGGCGCAGACCGGATGTCCTCCTTCGGCGACTGGATCGCCCTGTCTGACATCTGCGATGTGCCCACCGCAAAGTTGATCCAGCACGAGGTCTCTGACGGCATCATCGCCCCGGGCTACGAGCCGGAGGCACTGGCCATCCTGTCCGGCAAAAAGAAGGGCAACTACAACGTGGTCGCCATCGACCCCGCCTATCAGCCCGCGCCCATCGAGCACAAGCAGGTGTACGGCATCACCTTCGAGCAGGGCCGCAACGAGCTGGTCATCAACGCAGACACCATGCTGAACAACTGGGTCACCGAGAACAAGGATGTGACCGAGGAGCAGAAGCGCGACCTCATTATTGCCCTCATCACCCTGAAGTACACCCAGTCCAACAGCGTGTGCTACACCTACAATGGCCAGACCATCGGCGTGGGTGCAGGCCAGCAGAGCCGCATCCACTGCACCCGTCTGGCCGGTCAGAAGGCCGACAACTGGCAGCTGCGCCACATGGACAAGGTGCTGGACCTGCCCTTCCGCGACGATGTGGCAAAGCCCAACCGCGACAACGCCATTGATGTTTACATCGGCGATACCCCGGAGGACGTCATCGGTGATGATGTCTGGGCCGAGACCTTCACCCGCCAGCCCGAGCCGCTGACCGCCGAGGAAAAGAAGGCTTACCTCAGCAAGGTGACCGGTGTGTGCCTTGGTTCGGACGCTTTCTTCCCCTTTGGTGACAACATCGAGCGTGCCCGCCGCTCCGGCGTGACTGCCATTGTGCAGCCCGGCGGCTCCATCCGCGACCAGCAGGTCATCGACACCTGCAACAAGTACGGCATCGCCATGGCCTTCTGCGGCCTGCGGCTGTTCCATCACTAAGGGGAACGGGCTCGCCCTCTCCGTCATTGCTTGCGCAATGCCACCTCTCCCCTTGGGAGAGCTGGACGCGAAGCGGACTGAGAGGGCGAGGCAGCTGACGGAAAGAACGAAAGTTTAGGAGAAAATGATATGGCTAAGAAAATCTTAGTAGTGGGCGGCGGCGGCCGCGAGCACGCCATCATCAAGGCACTGAAAAAGAGCCCCGACTGCGGCGAGATCTGGTGCGCACCGGGCAACGGCGGCATCAGCTATGACGCCAAGTGCAAAAACATCAAGGCCACCGATGTGGATACCATGGTAGGCTTTGCAGTGGAAGAAAAGTTCGATTACGTTGTAGTGGCGCAGGACGACCCCCTTGCACTGGGCATGGTGGATGCGCTGGCAAAGGCAGGCATCCCCGCCTTTGGCCCGGACAAGGCTGCTGCCCGCATCGAGGCTTCCAAGGTGTTCTCCAAGGATCTGATGAAGAAATACGGCATCCCCACCGCAAAGTACGAGACCTTCGATGATCCCGCAAAGGTCATGGATTACATCCGCGCCGAGGGCAAGTACCCGGTGGTCATCAAGGCAGACGGCCTTGCACTGGGCAAGGGCGTGCTGATCTGTGAGAACGAGCAGCAGGCCGCCGACGGCGTCAAGGAGATCATGCTGGACAAAAAGTTCGGCGCATCCGGCAACCATGTGGTGGTGGAAGAGTTCCTCACCGGGCCGGAGGTCAGCGTGCTGAGCTTTACGGACGGCAAGGTGGTCAAGCCCATGGTCTCCAGCATGGACCATAAGCGCGCCAACGACCACGACACCGGCCTGAACACCGGCGGCATGGGCACCATTGCCCCCAACCCCTACTACACCCCGGAAGTGGCTGCGGAGTGCATGGAAAAGATCTTCCTGCCCACCATCCGCGCCATGAACGCCGAGGGCTGCCCCTTCAAGGGCTGCCTGTACTTTGGTCTTATGCTCACCCCGGACGGCCCCAAGGTCATCGAGTATAACTGCCGCTTCGGCGACCCCGAAACGCAGGTGGTGCTGCCGCTGCTGGAAAGCGACCTGCTGCACATCATGCAGGCGTGCACCGACGGCACGCTGGCACAGCAGGAGGTCAAATTCTCCGATGGTGCTGCGGCCTGTGTCATTCTGGCTTCCGGCGGCTACCCTGTGGCCTACGAGAAGGGCAAGCCCATCTCCGGCCTTGTGGACGGTCAGCTGCCCGGCGAAGAGAACGTGACGGTGTACCATTCCGGCACTGCCATTACCGAGGACGGCCAGCTGGTGACCAACGGCGGCCGCGTGCTGGGCGTTACCGCCACCGGCCCGCGCCTGACCAACGCCCTGAGCCACGCCTACGAAGCAGCCGAGAAGATCAGCTTTGAAAAGCTGCATAAGCGCAGCGATATCGGCCTGCGTGCCCTGAAAGCGCTGGCAGAGAAGCAGTAAAAAAACTCCCTCAGTCACGCCTTACGGCGTGCCAGCTCCCTCTGGGAGGGAGCCTCTGGCGAGAAGGGGAACTTTCCGGTTTTGCCAAAGGCCCCATCTCAGAGGGGGCTGTCGCCGAAGGCGACTGGGGGAGTTGACTGCCGGATGATAAAACCTACACAAAAGTCCATTCGATAAAATACAAAGGGGGAACCTACCCAATGGTCTATCGTATTTATGTGGAAAAAAAGCCCGGCTTTGATGTCGAGGCCAACGGTCTGAAAAACGAACTCATCAGCCTGCTGGGCATCAAGGACCTGACCGGTCTGCGCCTGCTGAACCGCTACGATGTGGAAGGCATCGACGAAGCACTGTTCAACCAGTGCGTCAGCACCGTGTTCAGCGAGCCGCCGGTGGATAACACCTACGCCGAGCTGCCCGCTGCCGAGGGCGTGTCCTTCGCGGTGGAGTACCTGCCCGGCCAGTTCGACCAGCGCGCAGCTTCTGCCGCCGAGTGCATCCAGCTCATCAGTCAGGGCGAGCGCCCGCTGGTGCGCTCTGCCCGCGTCTACCTGCTGGAGGGTGCTCTGACTCCCGAGCAGGTGGCCGAGATCAAGAAGTATGTCATCAACCCCGTGGAAGCCCGCGAAGCTTCTCTGGAGCCCAAAGAGACCCTGAAGATGGAGTACCCTGTGCCCGCTGCCGTGGCAGTGCTGGAGGGCTTTAACCAGCTGGATGAGGCTGGTCTTGCCAAGTTCATCGAGGAAAAGGGTCTGGCAATGGATCTGGGGGACATCAAGTTCTGTCAGGAGTACTTCCGCTCCGAGCAGCGCGACCCCACCATCACCGAGATCAAGATGATCGATACCTACTGGTCCGATCACTGCCGCCACACCACCTTCGGCACCATTCTGGACGATGTGCAGATCGACGACGCCGTGGTGCAGGAAGCCTTTGACCGCTACATGGCTATGCGCACTGAGCTGGGCCGTGAGAACAAGCCCCGCTGCATGATGGACCTTGCCACCATTGGCGCCAAGGAGCTGAAGAAGCAGGGTATCCTGAAGAATCTGGACGAGTCCGAGGAGATCAACGCCTGCACCGTCAAGATCAAGTGCGATGTCAACGGCAAGGACGAGGACTGGCTGTTCCTGTTCAAGAACGAGACCCACAACCACCCCACCGAGATCGAGCCCTTCGGCGGCGCTGCTACCTGCATCGGCGGTGCCATCCGTGACCCGCTGTCCGGCCGCAGCTACGTCTATCAGGCCATGCGCGTCACCGGCGCAGGCGACCCGCTCAAGCCGGTCAGCGAGACCATGCCCGGCAAGCTGCCCCAGCGCAAGCTGGTCACCACCGCAGCCGCCGGTTACTCCTCCTACGGCAACCAGATCGGTCTAGCTACCGGTCAGGTGGACGAGATCTACCACCCCGGCTACGTGGCAAAGCGCATGGAGATCGGCGCTGTTGTGGGCGCTACCCCTGCTTCCCACGTCCGCCGCGAGTGCCCCGCTCCCGGCGATGTGATCGTGCTGCTGGGTGGCCGCACCGGCCGTGACGGCATCGGCGGCGCTACCGGCTCTTCCAAGGCTCACAAGCTGGACAGCCTTGAACACTGCGGTGCCGAGGTGCAGAAGGGCAATGCGCCCATCGAGCGCAAGCTGCAGCGCCTGTTCCGCCGCGAGGACGCCTGCAAGATGATCAAGCGCTGCAACGACTTTGGTGCCGGCGGCGTTTCCGTTGCCATCGGCGAGCTGGCCGACGGCCTGTACATTGACCTGAACAAGGTCACCAAGAAGTACGAGGGTCTGGACGGCACCGAGCTGGCCATCAGCGAGAGCCAGGAGCGTATGGCTGTTGCCCTTGCCCCGGAGGACGTGGACAAGTTCATCGCCATTGCCACCGAGGAGAACCTCGAGGCAACCCCCGTGGCCAAGGTCACCGAGGAAAAGCGCCTGAACATGGTGTGGAACGGCGTTTCCATCGTGAACATCAGCCGCGAGTTTTTGAACTCCAACGGTGCGGAGAAGCACCAGAACGTCCATGTGGAAAAGGGCAGCGTCTGGCAGCCCCAGTGGTCCGGCCTGACCTTCAGCCAGAAGATGAAGTCCATGGTGGGCGATCTGAACGTCTGCAGCAAGAAGGGCCTTTCCGAGCGGTTCGACTCCACCATCGGTGCTGCTACCGTGCTCATGCCCTTTGGCGGTGCATACCAGCTGACCCCCCAGAACGCCATGGTAGCAAAGCTGCCGGTGGACGGCGAGACCAGCACCTGCTCCGGCATGGCATGGGGCTATAACCCCTACCTGATGAGCGCCAACCAGTATGTGGGTGCACGGATGGCTGTTATTGAGAGCGTGACCAAGCTGGTTGCCACCGGCTTCCGCTACGAGGACGCCTACCTGACTTTCCAGGAGTACTTCGAGCGTCTGGGCAACAAGCCCGAGCGCTGGGGCAAGCCGCTGGCTGCCCTGCTGGGCGCACTGGATGCACAGATCGGTCTGGGCATTGCTTCCATCGGCGGCAAGGACAGTATGTCCGGCTCCTTCGAGCAGCTGGATGTGCCCCCCACGCTGGTGTCCTTTGCCACCGCCATCGGCAAGGCAAGCCGCGTAGTCTCCACCGAGTTCAAGAAGCCCGAGAGCACTGTGGTGCTCATCCGTCCCATCATCGACCCGGAGACCGGCTGCCCCAACTTCTTCTCCCTGAAGGCCAACTACAGAATCGTAGAGAACATGATCGAAGAGGGCATGGTCGCTGCTGCCTGCTCCGTGGGCTACGGCGGCATTGCCGAGGCACTGTTCAAGATGGGTCTGGGCAACCGCATCGGCTTCAAGATGCGTGCAGATATGACCACCCACCAGATGTTCGAGCCCATGTACGGCTCCATCATTCTGGAAATGGTGTCTGATTCTCCCGCCGGTATGCTGCTGGGCGAGACCACCAAGGAGTACACCTTTGAATCCTGCGGCGAAAAGCTGGATATGGCCGAGCTGCAGGAGATCTGGGAGAGCAAGCTGGAGCCCGTGTATCCCTACCGCAAGGCCGGCCCCGCCGTGGAGAAGATCAACGGCAGCCTGACCGCCCCCGCCGCACCCAAGATCGGTGTGGCAAAGCCCAAGGTCATCATCCCGGTGTTCCCCGGCACTAACTGTGAGTACGACACCGCCAAGGCCTTTGCCCGCGCCGGTGCCGACCCCGAAATTCTGGTGGTGCGCAACCTGACCCCCGCCGACGTTGCCGAGAGCTGCGAGGCACTGGTCAAGGCCATTGACGCAAGCCAGATCGTCATGCTGCCCGGCGGCTTCTCCGGCGGCGACGAGCCGGACGGCAGCGCCAAGTTCATCGCTTCCTTCTTCCGCAACCCTGCGGTCACCGAGGCTGTGCGCCGTCTGCTGCAGCAGCGCGACGGCCTGATGCTGGGCATCTGCAACGGCTTCCAGGCTCTGATCAAGCTGGGTCTGGTGCCCTACGGCGATATCCGCCCCATCACCGCCTGCGACCCCACCCTGACCTTCAACACCATCGGCCGTCACCAGAGTATGCTGGTGCACACCCGTGTGGCTTCCACCGGCAGTCCGTGGCTCAGCAAGTGTGAGGTGGGCGAGATGCACACCGTCGCCATCAGCCACGGCGAGGGCCGCTTTGTAGCGCCGCAGGAGGTGCTGGACACCATGCTGCGCAACGGTCAGGTGGCTACCCAGTATGTGGATCTGACCGGCGTGCCCACCATGGATCAGCGCTTCAACCCCAACGGCTCTGTGCTGGCCATCGAGGGCATCACCAGCCCGGACGGCCGCGTGTTCGGCAAGATGGGTCACTCGGAGCGCAGCGGTGAGTATCTGTACAAGAACGTCACCGGCGATAAATACCAGCCGATCTTTGAGGGCGGCGTGGACTATTTCAAGGTTTGATGGTAGAATAAATAAGCAAAAGGGTGTCTGCCTATATAGGCAGCGCCTTCAACCGCCAATGCAGCGCTGGTAAAGCCTTCCCCCGTCCGGGGGAAGGTGGCGCGCAAGCGCCGGATGAGGGCGCACCGCAGGCAGCTGTTGCCCTTGAGTTCCGTCAGATCATAGGAGGAAAACAACCAATGTCACAGCATGATCGCTATATCAGCCCTTTTTCCACCCGCTACGCTTCCGATGAAATGCAGTATATCTTCTCGGACGACAACAAGTTCCGCACTTGGCGGCGGCTGTGGGTGGCACTGGCTCGTGCCGAAATGAATCAGGGCCTGACCAACATCACCCCGGACATGGTAGCCGAGCTGGAAGCCCATGTGGACGATATCAACTACGAAGTGGCCATCGAGCGGGAAAAGCTGGTGCGCCACGACGTCATGAGCCACGTCTACGCTTACGGCCAGCAGTGCCCCAAGGCAGCAGGCATCATCCATCTGGGTGCCACCAGCTGCTATGTGGGCGATAACACCGACATCATCGTGATGCGGCAGGGTCTTGAGCTGGTGCGTAAAAAGCTGGTGGGTGTGCTGGCAAAGCTGGCGCACTTTGCCAAGGAGTACAAGGATATGCCCTGCATGGCCTACACCCACTGCCAGCCCGCACAGCCCACCACCGTGGGCAAGCGCGCTACCCTGTGGGCCAACGAGCTGGTGATGGATCTGGCTGAGATCGACCATCGTCTGGCTACCCTGCAGCTGCGCGGTGTCAAGGGCACCACCGGTACGCAGGCTTCCTTTATGGAACTGTTCAAGGGCGATGCCGACAAGATCCGTGCCGTGGATGCTTCCATTGCAAAGGAGATGGGCTTTGACCCCAAGGCCGTTGTGCCGGTGTCTGGTCAGACCTACAGCCGCAAGGTGGATGCCTTTATCCTGAACGCACTGGCCGGTATTGGACAGAGCTGCATGAAGTTTGCCACCGACCTGCGCCTGCTGGCAAACTTCAAGGAGATGGAGGAGCCCTTTGAGAAGAACCAGATCGGTTCTTCCGCTATGCCCTATAAGCGCAACCCCATGCGTTGCGAGCGCATCTGCGCCCTTGCCCGTTACCTGATGGTGGACGTGCTGAACCCCAGCTTTACCACCGGCACCCAGTGGTTTGAGCGCACGCTGGACGACAGCGCCAACAAGCGCGTGGCTATGGCCGAGGGCTTCCTTGCCACTGACGCCATCCTGAACATCATGCTCAACGTCACCGATGGTCTGGTGGTGTACCCCAAGGTGGTGCGCAGCCGCCTGATGGCCGAGCTGCCCTTCATGGCCAGCGAGAACATCATGATGCAGGCTGTGGAAAAGGGCGGCAACCGTCAGGAGCTGCACGAGCGCCTGCGCCAGCACGCCATCGCCGCCGGCAAGCAGGTCAAGGAAGAGGGTCTGCCCAACGATATGGTGGACCGCATTGCCGCAGACCCGGCCTTTGGCCTGACCCGCGAGGAGATCGTGGCGGGGCTTGTGCCGGAAAACTTTGTGGGCCGTGCACCCCAGCAGGTGGAGGAGTTCATCGCCAACGTCCTGCAGCCCATCTTCGATGCTGACCCCGAGGATGTGGAACAGCACGCTTCCCTGAGCGTCTGATAATATCAACTGCAAAAGAGCCAAGCCTGCGGGTTTGGCTCTTTTTGTTTGCAGAAGCAGAAGAAAACTCCCTCAGACACGGCTTACGCCGTGCCAGCTCCCTCGGAGAGGGAGCCTCTGGCGAAAAGGAAAACTTTGCAGTTTGACCGGAAACGATACCGCTATGCCAAAGGCCCCATCCCAGAGGCCGACTTCCCCCGGCCGGGGGAAGATGTCACCGTAGGCGACAAAAAGGGGAATCAGTCATCGCCGCAGGCGATGACTGGGGGAGTGTTTTTGCATTTGTGCCTTGCACGATTTTGTCTGTCATGTTACACTGAGGGCATCATCAACAAAGGAGAACCGCTTATGCGTTTGGATAAATATCTGGCCGAGACTGCCCAGTGCACCCGCAGCGAGGCCAAAACCATGCTGGCAAAGGGGCGCGTGCAGGTAAATGGTGCGGTGTGCAAAAAAGGGGACACCCAGCTGAAGGATACCGACACCGTGGCGGTGGATGGCGCACCGCTGACCTATCAGAAATTCGTCTACCTCATGCTCAATAAGCCCGAAGGGGTGGTGAGCGCTTCTACCGATAAGCGGGACACCACTGTGGTGGATCTGGTAGGGGACGCCTACCCCCGGCGGGAGCTGTTCCCGGCAGGGCGGCTGGATAAGACCAGTACCGGTTTTGTGCTGCTGACCGATGATGGCGGCTTTGCCCACGATATCCTGTCCCCACGGCACCATGTTTCCAAGACCTATACCGTGACGATCGACACCCCGCTCACGCAGGAGATGTGCACCGGCTTTGCGGCGGGGGTCACACTGGCGGACGGCACCGCCCTTTCGCCCGCCGAAGTGACCGCCCTTTCTCCCGATGGGCTTACCGTGCGGGTGGTGCTGCGGCAGGGGGTGTACCACCAGATCAAACGGATGTTCGGTGTGTACGGTGCCGGGGTGAATGCCCTGCACCGGGAGGCCATTGGCGGCCTTGCACTGGATGCGCAGCTTGCGCCGGGGCAGTGGCGGGAGCTTTCTGACGAAGAAGTGGGAAAAATTACCAGATAAAACGCTGCGCTTTTCACGCGGTTTTCAAAAATGTATCACAATTTACCGGTAAAATAACGGTAAGAACCACGCAAAAAGGCACTTTTTTGGCAAAAAATGGTCCCGAAAGATAATTTCAACAAGAAAGAATTATTTTTTTTGTTGAAATCTGTTGCAAAAGTAAATTCTTTTGTGTAAAATATAGATTGTAATGCGGCTAAATTGTTTAAAATCACAACCCATGCCGCCGCGGCTTGCACAAACGAGGAAAAGGGGTATCCATTTATGGCCAATAGAGTATTTCAAAGCGTGATCTACCAGATGAAGGACGCGATCAATCGGGTGGTCGGCGTTGTGGATGAGACCGGCGCTGTCATTTCCTGCTCGGAGCTGAACCTGATCGGCGAGGTGCGCGAGGGCTATATGGCCGAGCGACTGACCGCAGGCGACCGCTTTGTGCGCGACGGCTATACTTACCAGCAGTTCTCCAACGCCAAGCATAACGATTATGCCGTGTTCGTGGAGGGCGTCGATGAGACTGCAGGGCAGTTTGCCGGTGTGCTGGCCATCAGCCTGCAGAGCATCAAGCAGTACCACGACGAAAAATTCGATAAGTCCAACTTTATCAAGAACGTAGTGCTGGACAACATCCTGCCCGGCGATATCTACGCCAAGGCACGGGAGCTGCATTTTGCTACCGATGTCTCCCGCGTGGTGTTCATCGTGCGGGTGATCAGCGGCGGCGATATCTCTGCCTACGATGTGGTCAGCAGCCTGTTCCCCGATAAGCAGAAGGACTTTGTGTTCAATATCAGCGAGACCGATACTGTGCTGGTCAAGGAGATCCGCAAGGGCATCGACCGCACTGATATGGAAAAGCTGGCTGCCAGCATTGTGGATACCCTCTCCGGCGAGCACTACATCAAGGCCGTGGTCGGCATTGGCACCCCCATTGCCAACGTGAAGGATCTGGCTACCTCCTTTAAGGAAGCTCAGATCGCCATGGAAGTGAGCAAGGTGTTCGATACCGAAAAGCAGATCATCCGCTACGATAACCTGGGCATTGCTCGTCTGATCTACCAGCTGCCCACCACCGTTTGCGAGATGTTCCTGCGCGAGGTGTTCAAGCAGGGCAGCATCGAAAGCCTGGATCAGGAGACTTTGTTCACCATCCAGCGCTTCTTCGAGAACAACCTGAATGTGTCCGAGACCAGCCGCGGCCTGTTTGTACACCGCAACACGCTGGTGTATCGTCTGGAAAAGATCAAAAAGCTGACCGGTCTGGATCTGCGTGAGTTCGACGACGCTATCGTCTTTAAGGTAGCGCTGATGGTAAAGAAGTACCTGTCCAACAACCCGGCCAAATACTGATATTTCGCTGTGCGGGCCTTGCCCCGCCGGCGCCGAACCGGCCGCTCGAAACCGATGCTGGCCGGTTCTTTTTGCAGCATGGGCTGCGGACGGGCTGTCTTGACCGTCAAAAATCTTGATGTCAGGAGCTAATACGATTCCATGATCGATTTTGAACACGTTTCCAAAGAATATAAAAAGGGCGGACGCCTTGCACTGGAGGATATCAACTTCCATGTGGATGAAGGCGAGTTCGTCTTTCTGCTGGGTCACTCCGGCGCGGGCAAATCCACCCTGCTTAAGCTGATCCTGCGGGAGGCACTGCCTACCTCCGGCAAGGTGACCGTGCTGGGCAAGGACGTTGCCAAGCTGCGCCGCCACAAGATCCCTTATCTGCGCCGTCAGATGGGCATCATCTTTCAGGACTTCCGGCTGATCCCCAGTATGACCGTGTACGAGAACGTGGCTTTTGCCATGCACGTCCTCAACGTGCCCCGCAAGGAGATCCGTCCCCGCGTGGAGTACATTCTGGAGCTGGTGCATCTGGAGGATAAGGCCAAGTGCTACCCGGATACCCTTTCCGGCGGCGAGCAGCAGCGTGTGGCTGTGGCGCGTGCGCTGGTGCATAACCCCAAGCTGGTCATCGCGGACGAGCCCACCGGCAACATTGACCCGGAACTGAGCCTGGAAATGATGCAGCTGCTGGAGCGGGTGAGCAAGATGGGCATCACGGTGCTGGTGGTCACCCACGAGCACGAGCTGGTGCACCGCTTCCATCAGCGTGTGGTCACCCTGAGCCATGGGCGCATCATCTCGGACGTGCCCGCAGACCCTGTGGCTGCCGCCGAGGACGATCTTTCGCTGGATGTTGCCGCCTTTGATGCGGACGATGCGTCCGCTGCCAAAAAGGAGGTGGCTGCCGTATGATGCGACCCTCTACCTTCTTCTTCCTTACCCGGCGCGGTGTGCGCAATCTGGGCAAGCACTGGGCCATGACCATTGCCTGCATCGCTTCCTTGAGCGTTTGCATGACCCTGAACATCTTTGCCAGCTTGGCCGAGGTGAACGTGGGCAACATGGTGGCCTATCTGGGCAGCCAGAACGAGACGGTAGTCTATCTGGATCCCACGTGCGATGATGCCACCGCCGCGCAGGTGGGCGCGACCCTTTCGGCCATGCCGGGGGTCAGCGGGGTGCAGTACGTTTCCAAGCAGGATGTGCTCAACACCTACCGCGGCTATATGCAGGATTATTCCTCCCTGTGGGATGAATTTGAGACCGACAACCCCTTTAAGGCCAACTACCGGGTCACCCTGAGCGACCTGACCCAGATGGAGAGCATGAGCGTGAAGATGCAGGCCATCCCGGGCGTTGTCAGCGTTACCGCCCCGGTGGAGATGACCAATATCTTTGTGGAGATCCAGAAAGCCGTCACCAAGGGCGGACGCATGATCGTGCTGGTGCTGATGGTGGTCAGCATCATCACGGTGGGCAGCACCATCCGTCTGAGCGTTTTTGCCCGCCGCCGCGAGATCGAGATCATGAAGTATGTGGGTGCTACCAACCGCATGGTCACCCTGCCTTTCTTTGTGGAGGGCCTGACCATGGGACTGATCTCCGGTATCCTGACTGCTGCGGTCAGCCTTGGCTGCTACAGCTATGTGGTCAACGCGGCCGGCGGTCTGGGCGGCATCTGGCAGATGCTCATGGGCCGCGCACTGGTGCCGGTGGCAAACGTGCTGCCGACCATCGTGGTAACAAGCCTGCTCAGCGGCGCCATCGTAGGCGGCGTGGGCAGTACGTTCTCTATCCGCAAACATCTGAATGTGTGACCGAAAGGAGCCGCGTTTTATGAGTAAAGCGATGCACGCAAAGCCCTTCCGGCTCACAGGCCCTTATACCGCCCGGCACGCCCGGCCGGAAAGCCCCCGCAGCAAGCTGATCCGTGCGGTCAGCCTTGGGCTGGCCTGTGTCTGCCTGCTGCTGACAGCCACAGTGTACCCGGCCTCGGCAGCTACCAATAGCACCAGCATGGCCAGCTTGCAGACCAAGCTGGACAAGCTTTCCCAGTCTATCAATCAGCACAAAAAGGAGCTTTCGGACGCCAAAAAGAAGGAATCTGCCGCAAAGGCGCTGGAAAGCGAACTGAAGGAGCGGGTCACCGTTCTGCAGGATCAGATCAGTGTGCTGGGCGGTCAGATCGCTGCAGTGCAGAACAGCATTGGCGAGAAGGAACAGCAGATCGGTGTGATGCAGACCCAGATCACGGACAAGCAGACCCAGATCGAGCAAAAGCAGAACGAGATAGATGCTCAGTGGGATGATTTCAAAAAGCACATGGCTGCCATGCAGGAGCTGCGGGACGGCGGCAGTGTGGCCATGCTCAGTGCAGTGAACGACCTGTACGAGCTGCTTACCTTCAACGAGGTGATGCAGGATATCTCCATCAAGGACACCGAGATCATGAACAACATGAAGTCTGCCAAGCAGGGGCTGGAGGACGATAAGGCCGCGCTGGAAGAGCAGAAGGCCGGTCTGGAAGCCGAAAAGGCAGAGCTGCAAAGCCAGAAGAGCGAGCTGGACAGCCAGAACGCCCAGATGAAGGGCAAGCAGAGCGAGCTGAACAACAGCATCTCTGCGGCAAAGCTTTCCGCTGCCGAGGCACAGGCGGCGCAGCAGAAGGCACAGGCAGCCATTGAATCCGACGAGTTGAACTACGAGGCCGTGAAAAAGGAGATCCAGAAGCTGATCGCCGCAGCCTCTGCCAGTAAGCCGCAGCTGAGCTTTAGCGGCTTTGCCTGCCCGCTGAAGAGTTATAGCCGCATTTCCAGCGAGTACGGCTGGCGCAAGAACCCGGTCTCCGGCGTAAACAAGCTCCATGCCGGTATCGACTTTGCGGCAGCCGGCGGCACGCCTATCTACGCAGCCGCCAGCGGCTATGTGCAGGTGGCAGGCTGGTCTACCGGCGGCTACGGCAACTACGTTATCATCTACCACGGCAAAATGTCCGATGGCAATACCTATTCCACCCTGTACGCGCATATGCGCTCGGTGGCTACCAGTGCGGGCAAGTATGTGAAGCAGGGTGAACTGATCGGTTATGTGGGCACCACCGGCAATTCTACCGGCAACCACCTGCATCTGGAGGTGTGGAAGGGCGGCTCCAAGGCCAACGCCGTGAACCCCCGCAGCTGCATCCCCATCCCGCACAACTAACAAGCAACGCAAGGAGTCTGGTTGATCTATGAACGAACAAAAACGCAAGCGCGTGCTGCGCATCGGCTGTCTGGTTCTGGCAGGGGTGTTTGTACTCTCGCTGCTGGGCAGCATCCTTATGATGCTGCTGCTCTGACCGGGAGGAACGAACCATGAACCGTAAAATTTCTTTGGGTATGGCAGTCACCATCGTGATCCTTGCCATGACCGTGACCTTTTCCATCACGATGCTCATCGCCATGCGTCTGTTCGACAGCACGGTCAACAGCGTAAAAGAAAAGGAAAGTATGTACAACAAGATCGCTGAGGTGGACCGCTATGTCCGCAGCAACGATTACTACACCATCGATGAGACGATGCTGTACGACCGTCTGACCGCCGGTTATCTGCTGGGCACGGGCGACAAGTACGCCCGCTACTACACCGCCAACGCCTACACCGAGCTGATGAACATCCAGAGCGGCAAAATCCTGGGCATTGGCGTGGAGCTTGGCATCGACCAGACCGGCTACGCCAAGGTGACCCGCGTCTACGACGGCTCTCCCGCGCAGGAAGCAGGCATCGCCGTGGGTGACTACATCACCACCGTAGGCGATACCGATGTCAAGAGCCTGTCCAGTGCAGATGCCGTGTACAAAGCCCTGCAGGGCGAGGCCGGTACGACCGTTACTGTGACATGGCTGAACAGTGCTGCCGCCAGCAAAACGGCTGAGCTGACCCATTCCGGCTACACCAGCACCACCGTGGACTACCAGCTGCTGGACAATGTGGGCTACATCCGCATCCGTCAGTTTGATGGCACTACGCCCAGCGAGCTGGACTACGCCCTGCGCACCCTGACCGCAAACGGCGCAGCCAGTCTGGTATTCGACCTGCGGGATAACGGCGGCGGCATTCTGGAAGATGCAGTCAGCTGCATCGACCTGATCGCCCCGGAGGGCACGGTGGCCTACGCCGAGGATAAAAACGGCAACCGCACCGTCATCGGCAGCAGCGATGCCGAAAGCTCCGTCAGCCTGCCCATGGTCTGCCTTGTAAACGGCAACACTGCCAGCGCAGCCGAGTTGTTCGCAGCCACCCTGCGCACCATGAACGGTGCCCGTCTGGTGGGCACCACCACCATGGGCAAGGGCACCATCCAGAGCAGTCCGCAGCGCCTGTCGGACGGCAGCGCCGTGGTCATCACAGTGGCAAAGCTGGTCTGCGGCGACGGCAGCTGCTTTGACGGCACCGGCCTGACCGTGGATGTGGAGCGCGCCCTGAGCGCAGAGGAAGCTACGAACTTCTACGACTACACGCCCCAGACCGACCCGCAGGTGCAGCGCGCTGTCAGCGCTGCCCAGCAGCTGAGCGGCACTACCACGCTGGCAGGCGCAAGCTCTGCCGCCGCAGCGGACAGTGCCGCAGCTTCTGCCGCAGCAGAGGATACCGCCCCTGCAGAGACTGCGGAAGGCGAGACTGCTGAGTCTGAGCCGGAAACAGCTGCAAGCGCAGCGGAGTGAGCCCGCAGATCTGAACCATAACACCAAAAAGGCTGCTGCGTTCTGCAACAGCCTTTTTCTGAGAAAGGAATTGACCCTATGCCGGAACTGACCGACCTTTCTGTGATCCGTGCCCTGTGCGAAAAATACGATTTTGCACTTTCCAAGGGCTTTGGGCAGAACTTTATCATCAACCCGGGCATTCCCACCAAGATCGTGGATGCCAGCGGGGTAGACAAGCGCTACGGTGTCATTGAGATCGGCCCCGGCATCGGTGTGCTGACCAAGGAGCTGGCTAAGCGTGCCGCCAAGGTAGTGTCCATCGAGGTGGACGAGCGTCTGCCGCCCCTGCTGGCCGAGACCATGGCCGGGGTGGACAATTTCAAACTGGTGCTGCAGGACGTGTTGAAGGTGGACCTGAAAGCCCTTATCGCCGAGGAGTTCCCGGGGATGCCGGTGGCGGTGTGCGCAAACCTGCCCTACTACATCACCAGCCCCATCGTGATGAAGCTGCTGGGCGACCGCCTGCCCATCGAGAGCCTGACCGTCATGGTGCAGAAGGAAGCCGCCGACCGTCTGGCTGCTGTGCCCGGCACCCGCGCTTCCAGCGCCATCAGCTGCGCAGTGAACTACTACGCCACCTCCAAGCTGATGTTCACCGCCGCACCGGGCAGCTTTTACCCCGCCCCCAAGGTGACCAGCGCTGTGGTGCGCATGGACATCCGTCCCACCCCCGCTGTGCAGGTGGAGGACGAGGTGGGCTACTTTGCGCTGGTGCGCGCCGCCTTTGGGCAGCGCCGCAAGACCGCTGCCAACGCCATTGCAGGCGGGCTGAACCTGCCCAAGGAGAAGGTCATTGCCGCCATCGAATCCGCAGGCTTTGATGCCCGCATCCGCCCGGAAGCCCTGACGCTGGAAGACTTTGCCAAGATCCAGCAGGCGCTGGGCTGAGCACTATATTATAGCTATAAGTCGGGAAAATCTACGATTTTCCCGACTTATTTTTTTAGACAGCAAAAAGGGTCGGAGGAACGCTTGCAAGCGGTCTTCCGACCCGAAATAAATTTAGCACTCGTCGTACTGCTTTTGCAGATACTGCAGGCACTGAACGGCGTTTTCCGGGGTGGTGTTCTCCAAGGTGGCGAACACATAGGGCTTTTGCTCCTTGGCGAACCGCAGAATGGTGCGGTAGTCGCCCATGCCGCCCTGTCCGGCACCGGTGGCAGCCAGCTGCCCGCCGGCATCCTGCCGCAAGAAGTCCTTGAAGTGGATCATGGCCACGTCCTTGCCCAGCAGCTCGATGGCTTCGGCAAACACTTCCTCTCGTTGGTCCACGTTTTCTATGTTCAAAAGATTCACCGGGTCGAGCAGGATCTGCAGATTGGGGCTGCCGATCTCGTCCAGCACGGTGCGGGCGCGGCGGGCGTCATACACGATGTGCTTGACCACCGGCTCAATGGCAATGGTCACGCCGTACTGCTCGGCGCAGCGCACCACCGGCTTGAAGTTCTTGATAAAAGCGGCAAGGGCGGCATCGCTGCGGCACTCCGGGCAGAACTTGTACTCCGCGTTGGGTGCACCGGTCTCGGTGCCCACCATGCCGCAGCCCAGCAGGCTGGCAAAGCGGATGTGTGCGTAGTACTTTTCCTGAATGGCGTGCAGGGCATCCGCATCCGGGTGCGCCAGATTCAGGTAGTTGCCCAGCACCGCAATGTCCAGCTCGTTTTTGGCAAACAGGCGGCGCAGATAAGCCGCGTAGCCGGGGGTGAGGGCAGAGGGGGTGTTGGGCACCTCCTTCAGGGACTTGCTCAGCGCCAGATGCACGCAGGAAAAGCCCTTCTGGTGCACCAGCGGCAGCACCTGCTCAATGGGCAGCTTTTCCGCGTCGTGCAGACGCAGACCGAATTGGATCATGCTTGGTTCCTCCTTTGGTATGGGGTTGTTTTTACCATTATACACCAAAAATGTCCGCGGGGGAACACCCCAAGCCCCATTTAGCGCTGCCGTTCGCCGCCCCGGGCGAATGCAAGTAACACAGAAGTGTGTTGTGCAGAGGGTAAAGTGCTGATTTGTTAGCTTGTTTGTTAGATTATGGTGAGATTTTGGATATTTTTAGATATTTTAAGATGTGCCATAGCAAAAAGAAAACCGCCCGAAACTCTAAGGATCCAAGCGGTTTTCTTTGGAGCTGGTGACAGGAGTTGAACATATAAGTGAAAGCATTTCCACAAAAATATGGCATTTTAGCACAGAAATATGGCATAAAACCGTCATTCTGGTTTGTTTATGTAAATCACGTTTGCAAGGCTGCAAATAAAAGTGTGTTAAAAAGTGTGTTATTTTTCAGAGGTCAAAATCCGGTCAAAAGCTGCATTTACATCCTCTGCCGCAGCTGCTGCATCACCGTTCAGGGCGTGGGAGTAAACACCGAATGTGTCCATGGTCTGGCTGTGTCCCACCAACGTTTTTACTTCACCGGCGGGCAGCGTTTTCACCACGCTGACAAAGCTGTGCCGCAGTTCATATACAGAGATGGGGGGAATACTGTTTGATTTACAATACACTTGCCAGCGCTTGTAATAGTACGCTTCACTGACCAGATCAAACACGCTTTCTTGCGTGCCTGTTATTTGCCGCTGCTGTTCCAGCACGGCGCGGGCACGGTCTGACAGGGCAAAAGCCCGCACAGCATTCTGATTCTTGCCCTGCGTCTGTTCTCCCAGAACATTCACAGCGCGGGAGATATACACCATATCGCCCCGGATATCTGCCCAGCGCAGCCCCAGCAGCTCCCCCGGACGCAAACCGGTAAGCAGCTGAAAGCGGTAGGCGTGGATATAATCATCATGCACCCGCTTGCCCCTGTAAAGCGTTGTGTCAACGTTTAGCAGGGTAAGCAGGGCAGAGGGCTGCAGCACGGTCTTGCCCTTTGGACGCGCCCCGGCGGGCACCCGCAGCCCCTCGGGGTTGAAGGTGGTAAGCTTGCGCGCCCGGCAGTATTTGCAGAATGCCCGCATATCAGCGCAGAGGGATTGCAGCGTTTTCTTGCTCAGGCCGTCCGCAAACGCTTTGTTGACCACGTTTTGTAAGTCCTGTTCCGTCAAGCTGGTGATCCGCTTTCTTCCCACGGCGGGCAGTATCCGCGTGCGCCAGCGGCTTTCTACGTTCCTACAGTTGCCGGTGCCGGTGGTCTGTTCCAGTGCGGCGTACCAGTCTTTATACAGTTCCTCTATTCTGCTGCCCCGGGGATCTGTGCCAGTGTCAAGCCATTGATCTGCCTTTGCATTGGCTTCCCGCTGCCCAGTGCGCCCGGGTGTGCTGCTGTAAAACTGTTTGCGTACCCCGTCCTTTTGCACGGCTATGCGCCAACGCTGGTATTTTTCTTCCCAGACAGCTGTATTTGTCCGTTTACCCATCTGGCTGCACCTTCCTTCTTTTGTGCATTTTGTCCCCGGCGGCGCTCTGATCGTGGGGTGCTGCATCGCACATAACCGGCAAAATGCCGAAATTTAGCGCTCACAGTTCACGCTGTGGGCGTTTTTCTTTTTATTCCAGGTCGTCTTCGTCCCCAGTGCCCGCGCTCTGGGTGCTGTCCCCGGCGGCGTGTTTTTGATATTTCGGTATTTGGGATAGTTCTTCAATTCTGGCAACTGCAACACGCTGACCAACTTCGTTCAGCGTGTCCATCAAATCAATTACTTGCCGATGATGTTCAGGAAGATCATCAACTTCAGTTGCAAGGTGAATATCTGTCGCAAGCCATGCAAGCTTGTCAGAAGCATTTTTTAATGTTTCTTCTGGAAGTGCATACTTCTTTGAGATATCCGGCGCAAGATCAAAAATCCATTTTTTGATTAGCTGATTATCAATTTTGCTATCTGGATTGTTATAGCGTTCAAATTTTATATTACGTCTTATACGAGAAACTATTTCTCGTTCTGCAAAAAAAATCCGTTCGTCAATTGATTTCTCGGAATAAGAATCACCAGAAATGAAGTCGCTGGTAGACATCCCCAGAGCGCTGGCTATTTTGGTTATGGTCTTAATTTTAGGAACAATTCTGCCAGATTCATATTTTCTAATTGCAGAATCAGCCATTTCGCACTTTTCAGCAAGTTGCTTTTGGGTCAAACCTGCATCAATCCGTGCTTTTTTTAGCATTTCGCCTATTGTCATAAAATCACCCCCTTTTACTATACCAGTCTATGCGCAAAAAGTCCAGACCAAAAAGAATCTGTTCTCGCAGTTGACAGACCAATACATATCTGCTATAATTCAAGACACAGACCATTTTGGGTCTACTGATGGAGGTGATAACCATGAAAATTTCTAAAAGCAAGTTAAGCATTGCCCTTGCACGCAAGCAGTGGAACCAGCGCGACCTGCGTGACAACGCTGTTGTGTCCAGTCAGACAACCCTGAACATCAACAAGGGCAAACCTGTCATGCCCGCTACCGCTGGCCGCATTGCCGCCGCTCTGGGTGTGGATGTGACCGAGATCATCGAGGAGGAGTAAAACATGATTCATTTGATTGGCAGCTATTATATGACCGCAGGCAAGAGCGCTTACACCGTGGGAGAGGTAGAGGAGAGCCGCACCAAGCGTGTTTTCAAGCCCGGTGCAAGATATTACCCTACCCTTGCCCGTGCTGTGGCAGAAACCGCAGAAATCGCACTGCGCGACAAAATCGCAGCTGGCGAGATCACCACGCTGCATGACGCTGTGGAAGCGTTCCGCTGCATGAAGGATGAAATCATTGCCAGCATTGGTGACCAGAAGGAGGATTGACCATGTACAGACCATTCAAAAAACTGCGCTTGCGCATGGTTGAACTGGATTATAACCAGAAAGACCTTGCAAGGGCAGCGGGCATTGTGCCCAGCACGTTCAGCCTGCGGATCAGGGGAAAGCAGCCCTTCAACAGCGCCCAGATCGCCGCAATTGCCCGCGTGCTGAACATCCCCACAAGCGAGATCGGCGCTTACTTCTTTGAAGAACCTGGCAGAAAAATGAAAGTAGGGTGATGGCTTGAACGAAGCAGAAAAGACAGGCCCCGGCGGCGCTGAATCGGAAAGGTGCGTGATGACATATTACTGACTATATGACCAGTGACACCAGTGTGCCGCAGTATATCCCTTTTCCTCGTTTCCTGCTTGATATGAAGCTGAGCCATACGGCCAAATTGATTTATTCTGTTCTGCTTTATCGGGCGAATCTATCAAAGATAAACGGATGGATTGACGAGCAAGGCCGGGTGTACATCACTTACCCCGTTACTGAAATTGCGGAAAATCTTCATAAAGGCGTTTCGGTCATAAAAGAAGGTCTTAGCGCACTGGATCGTGCTGGACTGACTGAGCGCAAGCGTAATTTTTCCGCACCAGATACGATTTATGTGAAGCTTCCAACAGAAGGTCTAAAAACAGACCCACAGACAGCCGGGAAACCGGCTATCAGTGAGCCGGAAAACCGACCCACAGAAGGTCTAAAAACAGACCCACAGACAGCCGGGAAACCAACCCACACAGAGCCGGAAAACCAACCCACAGACAGCCGGGAAACCGGCTATCAGACAGCCGGAAAACCGGCCACTAATAAAAAGAATAAGATAAAAGATAGAGTAATAGATAGAGATAATACGCAGCCTGCGGCTGCTGTGTCGCGCACCCCTCTTGATATTTTTCGGGAGTTTGCCCAAGAACAGGCACCCGGAAACAGGGAACTGCTGGAAAGCCTGCAGGACTTTGACAAGAACCGTCAGGACATTGCCAGAGCGAACAAGAAAAGGCGTTGGACGGAATCAGCTGCAAAGGGTATTTGCAAAAAGCTGGTGCAGCTGACCAATGAAGCCGGGGTAAAAGATCGCACCGGGTATATGTGCGCTTGCCTTGACAGCAGTGTTGCCGTAGGATGGTTATCCGTCTACCCTTATGAGCACTTTACAGATCACAACCCCATTATTCCTGATCCGGTTGCAAGCCGTGAACGGCTGCATAGAAGTCTGGTGCGGAAAAGCGAACCGGACAAGCCCCGTAAGATCACCAAGGAAACAAACCTGTCGGACTTGATCAACTGTGTAGGGATCCCGTTACCAGCGTGCAGCACCCCGGCGGCACAGAAAGAAGGTGGTAAACATGAGTAAGCAATACAATACCTGCCCCTATTGCGGCGCAAACCTTGACCCCGGCGAAAGGTGCGACTGCCCGCGTGCATCCCCCGGCGGGCACCAGTACGGAAACCAGACAGGCGCGAGGGTATACCAGAACCTGCCCGGCCTGCCGGAGATCGTATTTAGCCGCAGCAAGCAGCAGAAGGAGAAAACAGAATGAAGTGGAACCCATTTTATGCAGATGACCCCAAATTGAACAAGGTAAGGCCTGAACCGGGCACCAGCGTGCTGGTTACCTGTCTGGATAAGCGCGGCGCGCGCAAAGTGGTACAGGCGCATTGCTCAGACGATGCAGCACAACCGTTTTCCACAAGAAGCCCGGTGATAGCGTGGGCACCCATGCCGGAACCGTATAGCGGCGCTGCCGCACCTGCGCAAGGGCATTTATTCCGGGAAGCGAAAGCCGCAATTCTGAACGCAGTAAGGACAGCCCCGGCGGGGTATGTCGAAAACGGGAAGCTAAGACGGCACGTTATGCAGACGGTAGGTTGCAGCGAGGGTACATACCTGCGCGCTTCCCGCGAACTTACCCGCACCGGCCAGATCGTAAAGAAACAGGTCTTACTAAGACCGTATACCAGCGGATGGATCACATACTTGCCCGGAAACAGGAATTCAGCTCTTTTTCATCTTGAATTGAGCTGTCCCGAAATCGCCGATATCAAAATTGACTACCCGTCCCAGCTGAAAGACCAGCACTGACCGCATAAAGAAAGCCGCTCACACTGTTGGCGCAGCGTGGGCGGCAAACGGGCGGTAAAGTTTAGCCGACAATACCGCCCTCATTATATCAAAAATGGAGGATTTTTCAATGACTATGTATCATTTTCAGTGCCTTGCCCCGTTTTTCGTGTGGTGCCTGATCGGCATTGTTGGCTGCTGGTACAGCGGCAACCTGTAAGGGAGGTGGGCAAGATGGAGCAGCACCAGAGCGCACAGGACGAAGCACCGCACAGTGATTTTCTCATGCTGGTACAAGATGACAGCATGAAGAATGCCGGTATAAGAGCCGGTGACAGAGTGGAGATTGCAGCCTGTGACCATGTGGAACCCGGCAAGATCGCCCTTGTAAAGGTCGGGGAAGAGTATTTATTGCGTGTCTTGTGGGCAGATGGGCAAATCCTTGCGCCCGCAAACCCGGCATACATGGCCGAACTATTCACCCGTGACGAGCTGGCAGGCGTGCAGATCATTGGGCGCGCTGTTGCAGTCCGGCACACGCTGAAATGAAGAAAGGAACAAAACATGAAACGTAACGAATTAAGAAACCTTGGCTTGACCCCTGAACAGATCGATGCAGTCATGACCATGAACGGCAACGATGTGAACCGCGAGAAGGCAAAGAGCGCCGCCCAGACCGGGAACGAGGTGCAGCGCCTGCGTGAATCGTGTGTAACGTTGCTTGATCTGCTGGAAAGCCCGGAAGCTGTGCGGGGGGTTCTGCGGTGCGTTTCCCGCCTGTATAGCGAACAGGAACGCAGAAAAGCCAGAAAAGAATACCCCGGCGGGGTGCTCAAAACCACCACTCCCCAGAATGACCCCCGGGGGATGCTGGAATGAAAGTAACCATATCTTTCACCCCGGAAGAACGGGATCAGGCGTGGAAGGTGCGCGAGGTTCTTTTGCAGCTGCTTGGCCGCTGTCGCACGCACACAAGCCAGATCGGCGAACGCTGCTGAATAGTTAAAATAAACTCGAAAGAAATCGACACGGTTTCTTCCGGGTTTATTTTTTGCGCATTTTTAGGAAACAAGGGGGCTGAGAGAGCTTTGGGCGGCAGACATTTGACGATTGAGGATCGTCGGAAGCTGGAAAAATATTACCTCGATAGGATCAGCGTGGAGAGTATCGCGGAAACTCTGAGGGTTCACCGCTCCACCATTTATAACGAACTTCGCCGCGGTGACACCGGGCGGGTGGACAAGAACGGGAACTGCGAGTACAGCGCAGAGCTGGCACAGAAAAGAATCTGCGATGCCCGCCGCAGCATCCATCATAAGAAGCAGGAGGACACCGCAAATGCCGATGTTTAAGACCTGCACGGCCTGTAAGGAAACATTCATTGCGGAGTCACCGTTCATCAAACTGTGTCCGATCTGCAATGCAAAGAGCCAGACCACCCCGGCGGAACGTGCGCAGCGCAAAACTCGCATTACCCCGGATCGGCTGATGCTGGATGTTCGACAGGCGGATGCAGCGGGTAAATCCTATGGCCGGTGGCGGTACGAAGAAACCGAACGCCGCCGAAAAGAGGAAGAAGAGGAACGTCGCAAGTTTGAGGAACGCCAGAAACGGCGTGAACAGATGAAAGCAGCAAAGGAGAACGAACATGGCGAAAGTGAAACTTGACTACATGAGCCTGAGCATGAGGGCAGAGGGAAGCGACGACATGGTGCGGGAGCTGTCCGGCAGATTCCTTGACATGGCGGACAAGTATGCCGCACCCGGATTTTACTTCCCGGCTCTTCCTCCCTCCGTTTTCGAGGACTGTTGCCGTGACCCGGAAGAACTGAACACGGGAGATATGAAGCCGCTGACCACGCCGAAAGAAGTTGCACCCGGCGCAGACTGGGACGTGGTGGCAATCTATGACGATGCGGGCATTCCGTCCATCATGCACCGATTCCGCCGCATGAGCAATAAAGAGTTGTTCGGTGGCAGCGACAAGCCGCACCCGGCGTTCATCATCGGCGGCGAGGTATACGACGAAATCTATATTTCCGTGTACCCCAATGTGATGATTAACGGAAAGCCGTACAGCCTGCCGTTTCAGAAACCGGCGGGAAACATCACGCTGGACGACTTCTCCAAAGCCTGTTTCAGCAAGGGCGAGGGCTGGCATCCAATGACGGCAGCAGAGTGGGGCTTCCTTGCAAACCTTAGTCTGAAACTGGGGACTCTGCCGCACGGGAACACCGACTACGGCGCATGGCATGGCGACCATAAGGAGCACGGCCAGAAAGCACCGAACAGCAATCGGACGCTCACCGGAACTGGCCCGGAAACGTGGACGCACGATCACACCAAAACCGGTGTCCACGATCTGTGCGGCAATATCTGGGAAGTGCTGGCCGGTCTGCGGATTAAAAACGGTGTGCTGATGGTGGCCGCGAATAACGATGCAGCACTCCCCGAAACCGACCTGACCCAGTGCGGCGACGACTGGAAGCTGCTGACGGACGATAAGGGCGCACCAGTGTATGTTTCCGCATCCGGCAGCGAGATCGTGTTTACCACTGACAACGATGAAGCGGGCGGCGTGGGCAGCTCTGAGTGGGGCAAGGTCAAGACGGAATGCAAGAGCGAAATGCTCAAAGAGTATGCGCTGTTCGCCGGGGAGGAAGAAGCCTACTGCTACATTGATGCAACTGAGGGCGAATACATTCCGTTCCGCGGCGGCTACTGGGACGGTGGCGTGAGTGCCGGTGTGTTCAACTTGGGCCTCGACCTTCCGCGCTCTAATTCGTGGGCGTACGGCGGGGGCCGTTCCGCTTTCTTCAAGAAGAAGCAGAAAGCTGAACGCTGAAAAGCTGATGGGCTGCGCGGTAGCGCAGCCAAAAGCCGGGAGAGAAAATGCTGATCTATTTTGTAGAGTGCTTTATCATGGGGTTTGCGTTGGGCCTATCGTGGGCTTCGTTCGCCACTCCGGTTTACCTGATCTGCTGTTTTGCAGGGTGGGTATTTGATTGGAAAATTCCAACGGCATTGTGGCTCGTTGCGTTTGCTGTTCAGAACTGGGACAACGCAAAGAGCTGGTTCAAATAAAAACGGTCTGGGCGTACCGAGACACGCCTGCCACATGACCGGGCACTTAGGGAGCGCACCGGTCAGCCGGTTTCCGCAAGACCGGCATCTTACCTACCGGAGATGAAAAGAACACGGTAGGGCTACCCGCACGGGTAGGAGCGGAAGCATCACGCTGTACGACACCGCTCCTTTATATGGCGCAGCCAGTGCAGGCAGGGATTTTCTCATGGCCCCGCCGCCCAGTGCTGACTCTGGGATGCGCCGCCACTTCCGAATATTCATCAAGCAAAGAAAGGACAAAGTTATGAACGACATGGAAAAGTGCTTTTACGAACCGGCTGAATTGTCGGTGGTGGACGAGGGAAAAGGACGCTCGCTGGTAAGGGAAAAGGGGAGTCCGTACAAGCTGGGTTTCCTTGTGGCACAAGCCGCTGACGGCATTTTCAAAAGCCTTGGTGATGCGGACGCAGTAGACGCGATGGAGAGGGTAATCGTAAGCACCATTCGCGTTATGGCGATGCAGCGTAAGGCGGAGTTCAAGAAAGGCACGGACGCATTCGATATGAGCGGCGGTTTCAATGCCGTTCGGGACGAGGGTGCGCTGAAAGAAATCCTCAAGTCTATTTTTGGAAAGCAGTAAAGAAGATAAAGATACATAACAGAAGCCCCACCATAAAGGAAGTTCGCAAGAGCGAACAGTGCCGACACACGTTCAGAATCACGGTCGCGAAGTGTGCGCCGTGTGATGGGTACAACCTGAACTGTGAGCATTACGAGAAAACCAACAAGGGTGCTGCTGATACAAAACATCTTTCGAGGTAAAAAAGCCGCCCTGCGCCGCGTCAGCGGGGCGGCTTTTATATGTGGTGCGGGGCGGTTGGATGCGCGACCGACCACCGCAAGCGGGGCCGAACCCCGTCCGCACCTGCTTTACTTGAAATCATGGAAGCCGGACTGCACCGGCAGGCGCGAAGCGTCAAGCCATACCTGCATGACAACGACGGAGGTTGAAAGGTATGCCCGCTGCATGAGCGAAGAAATGCCTTGTCCGATCCACCCAAGCCAAAGGTGGTAGGTCTGGTTTGGTAGATCAGACCGCCCCGCCGCCCTGTCTTTCTTAGAGTTCAGCAGGGCGGCGGGTGTCTATTATGCGGATGCGCAATGGAGAAGAACGGCTCCCCTGTTACTCTGAGCCGAAAGGTCGGTTCGATCCCGACCGTCCGCACAAGAAAGAATGGAGAACATCAATGGAAATCGAATGTTTGACACCGGAATTTCCGCAAGGAGCAAGGGTATATAGTTCGGATGGTATTGCTCCAACTCTCCTGAACAGCGCGTCGGCCATGCGGTCGCAGTCGATTTTGATTCGGGGGGGGGTAGCATGAAAGCTCACAGCGAAAAATCAATGTGTCTGGCCGGAAATTTTGTCGATAGAAACACCAACCAAAACGGGAGCGGCGTAAAAGAAGATACGTCTTTTACGCTGAATACAGTAGACCGCCACGCAGTCGCTTATAGAGAGCTACAATATGACAGTTACATAGAGGATGATGTGAGCGGAACGCTTAAAAAATCAGGTGGAGCGTTGGGAGGGGGTTCAGAAACGGTGGTTTGCGAAGAAAGAGAACAGCCGGACTGGATCGTCCGTCGATTGATTCCACTGGAATGCAGTCGATTGCAAGGGTTCCCGGATGGATGGGCGGAAATTGAATCGCTGAAAAATCCGAAAGAGTTTAACTTCTGGCGGGAAGTCTATGCCAGAAGTTGCGAAATCAAAAAGACAAAACCGAAACAGACCATCCTTCGCGCGGACGGCGCAAAGAGCGATGAAGCGTTGATGCGGTGGCACGATGGGCTGCACAGTTTGGCGGCAGAATATGCGATGTGGGGAAATGGAATGGCGTTGCCGAATGCCATTTTCTTTGTCCAGAACGCATTCCGCGAGCTTGGAAAGCCACCGCATGAGGTGAAGCTGGGAAGCCTGTTTGACGGAAGCGGAACAATGCCGCTGTGCGCCGCCATGTGCGGCGGTCATCCGGTCTGGGCGAGTGAAGTAGAACCTTACCCGATTGCGGTGACAAGAACCCATCTGCCGAACATGAAGCATTTGGGCAGTGTAACGGAAATAAAAGGGTCGAAAATCGAGCCGGTGGATATTATCACGTTCGGTTCACCCTGTCAGGACTTGAGCATTGCAGGGAAACGCGCCGGTTTGAAGGGAGAAAGGTCCGGTCTGTTCAGAGAAGCAATACGGATCATCCGGGAAATGCTGGCAGCAACTAACGGAAGATACCCGCGCTTTGTGATCTGGGAAAACGTGCCGGGCGCACTTTCATCGAACGGAGGTGAAGATTTTGAAGTTGTCCTCAATGAACTGCTCGGTCTTAGAGAGTTTACCGGAGGTGGAGCAGCTAAGTTTATTCGGCAGCACGGAAAGTGGAGGAACTTCGCAAATTACGGAGCTGTTGCCTATCGAATCGTCAACGCGCAATTTTGGGGAGTACCCCAGCGCAGGCGAAGAATATATGCTATCTGCGATACTTGTGGAGAATCCGCCGGAGTGGTCGTTTTTGAGCGAAAAGGCACTCAATGGAATTTTGACCCGTGCATACCGCAGGGGGGGGAAGTTGCAGGACTTACTGCTGACTGCTATTCATGGCATGATCGAATGGTGGCATCAAAACCCAGCGCGGGGGGGGCAGCAGCATACACCATGAAAATCCGTGGAGGATGTGAGGGCGGCGGAAAGGGCGCACTTGTGCAAGAAGAACTTTCCGCAACGCTGGCAACCCATCAAGACCAAACGCTTTTTGAAAGCCACGGGTGCTTCCCAATAAACACAATGCTTGCGACGCGGTACAAAGCCCTTGGTCGAGGAACGGGGCTTGGTATCGGCAACGATGGCGACCCGCAGTATACGATAACAAAAGGACACGAACACGCAGTAGCGTATAGCGTTGGCGATGTACCGGACACGGCCTTTGCAAATGCCGGGGATACGGTAGCAAGAACGCTGACCGCTCGTGCAGACGGAAGTCCGATGATTGACCGAGGCCCGAACATTGTAACACAGAAAGGAAAGTAGATGCAGAGGTACAAGGTGGTTGTCGTCTGCTGCACCGCTGACGAAACGGATGTACACACGATTCGCGTCAACGGCTGGGGTGAGAGCGAAGCAGAGTACAACGCCAGCCGCAAAATCCAAAAGTTCCACCGCCACGAGTATGAAAAGATTACCGTGACAAGGATAGAAAAAATCAAATAGGAGGTTGAGAACGTGCTGTACGTTGATGCAATCAGGGTTCTGGAAAAGGTGGCACGGGCGAGGTTTGATCTTGCGTCGATGCCGAAGAAAGAGGAAATCGAAGAAGCAATTCCGATCGTGGCAGGCATGGCAACGGTTCAGGCTTGCCCGAAGTATGCGCTTCATGCCGCGCTGTGGTGGCTGGCGATCAAATCCAAAGAGGTGGAACAGTGACGAGAAGAGATAAAGCGATTCTGGCTCTGGTCTGCGCCGCTGAAATCATCAACTGCGCAAAGGCTGGTGCGCTAAAAAGCCGGATCGCTGACCTTGAAACGCAGCGGGACATTTATGCAAGCCGGGCGCAGCACTGGATCGACCGGGCAGTAGAGGACGAAGAGGTTATAGATTCTATGCAGCTTCGCCTTGATGCTCTGGCCGATGGGAAAGTTGAGCTGGAAGATGCAGGAGTGTTTTTCTGCACGGCTTACTGCACAGAGCAATACCCGCATATCTGCGGAGAGGGTCACGGAATCACAGCCAGCGGCCAGCCGATACAGGCGGGCGTAACCGTGGCGGCGGATCAGACGATCTTTCCGTATGGCACGGTTTTGTACATTGAGGGGGTAGGAATCCGCATTGTGCAGGACAAGGGCGCGGGAGTGCAGGGAACGCACATTGATGTTGCAGTTGATACCCATGAGAACGCACTGGCGTGGAGCGGGTACGGTGAGCATCAGGTGTGGATTTTGAAAGGAGAATGAATCATGCCGAACTGGGTAGAGGGAAAACTGAAAATCCGCGGAAAGCCGGAAGACATTAAGCGGTGGGTGGAGGAATGTCTGCATTGCTACACTACGAACTGGCTGGGCGACGGCGCACACACGGAGCTTGTAAAGGGTGCTGTCAGATTTGAGCGCGACCCCGACAGCGAAGAAATGTACCTGTATGTAGACAAGAGTGCTCATATCGAGGGGACGAGAAGAAACTTCGTAGAAAAAGGCGAGTATGTGGACTTATGCGAAGAGGGCAAGAAGTCGATCCTCGTTGTGAACATGAAAGCTGCATGGAATATCGAAGAGCAGCCCTATATTGAAATGTCCAAAAAGTACAACTTGGATTTTAGAGTGTATGACTACGAAATGGGCATGGAGTTCAACAAGGAAATCGAGATCGTAGAGGGCGAAATTGCAACATATCGACTGATTCAATTTAAGGACTACAAATGGGAATGCCCCGACCCGAAACTTGGAGGGTGAGCGGAATGACAAAAGAAGAAACTATTGCAGCAACAATGGAAAGGGCATATCGTGCGGGCGTGATCGGGCGAGCCGAAATGTTCAAGATCAAGATTATGCTCATTGCGCACAACGCCTACAAGTTTCAGGGCTGTGCGCAGATTTACCGCAATTACTTGCCGCAGCACATCGCAATCCATGTTCGGAAGCAGTACCTTGCTGAACTGAACAGAAAAAGAAATGGTGGACGAAATGCGCAGGGCGATAGCCATTGATTTTGATGGGTGCATTTGTCAGAGCAAATACCCGGAGATCGGGGAACCAAACTGGCACGTTATCGAGGAAGCCAAGAAAGAACAAGCGGCGGGTGCTGGTCTGATCCTGTGGACTTGCAGGGCGGGCAAGGAACTGGACGCGGCTATTGCAGCCTGCAAAGAGTGGGGTCTGAACTTTGATGCCGTGAACCAGAGCTTGCCGGAGTGGATCGAAGCGTGGGGCAGCGATTCCAGAAAAGTTGGCGCAGATGAATACTGGGACGACAAAGCGGTGATCGCGGACACGACCTGCATCCTGCGGAGTGCCACCTGCTACCAGAGGAAAAACAAATGAATTTGCCAGATAAAAAATACGCCGTGATCTATGCTGATCCTCCGTGGTCATATCGCCAGTGTGGAACCGGCCCAAAGAGCCGGGGCAATGCCGCGCAGCATTATAACACCATGACGACGGATGATATATGCGCCCTGCCGGTTAAAAACCTTGCGGGGGGGGGTCGGTGTGCTTCATGTGGGCGACATTCCCACAGATAGCCGACGCCCTGCGCGTCATGGAAGCATGGGGCTTCAAGTATAAGACCTGTGCCTTTGTGTGGATCAAGAAGAACCGGAAGAGCAACACAAACTTTTGGGGCATGGGAGCGTATACACGAGCGAACGCCGAGATTTGCCTGCTGGGAGTAACACCCGGATTCAAACCGGCGGCGCAGATCAAGAACCATGCAGTACATCAAGTTATAGAGTCCCCAGTAGAGGAACACAGCAAGAAGCCAGAAGAAACAAGACGGCGGATTGTAGAACTGCTGGGCGACGTGCCGAGGATAGAACTTTTTGCCCGCCAGCGGTCGCCCGGATGGGACGTATGGGGCAATGAAATAGGTGAACAAGATGAAAAGTGAAAAAGCAATTATGCCGATGCGCTGCGTCAACGCAAACCCCGGAAAGTATGTCAGCATCATTACGAACTTTGGCTGTCATTACACCTGCCCGGAGTGCATCGTAAGAAACAATGGGCTGAAAATGAGCGAAACAGACAATTTCAGCACACAGGAACCGCTCAACAAGGTGCTCTGCAAGGAAAGGCCGGAGTGGGTTTCGGTGTCTGGTGGTGGCGATCCGCTGTTCCATTGGAAAGATCATTGGTCATTCTACGAGGGTCTTTTCCACACGGCAGAGCGGCGAAACGTCAAGTTGGAAATGCACACGAGCTATCTCCCGGATAGCCCGGAAGTGCAAGACTTCCCGCTTAATTGGTTTGAACGGGTGGTGTACCACGTCCATAAATTCGACGATCTGCTCCACGTTAAAAGAAAGTTCGGCGAGATAGTCCGCGTGGTATTTGTCGTTGACGACAATATGACCGAACAGGATGTGCTTTTCATCGCCGGTTATGTGGCGGGCAGCAAAGAGATTGACGAACTTTCTTTCCGCCAGCGGGTAGATGAAAACTACAAGGAAACCTACCACCTCCACGATTTGCTGACGGAGTATCACAAGAAGCTCTGGTGGTACATTACCCAGTGCGATTATAACCTCTACTTCCATAATGGAAAGGTGTACACGAAGTATACCGATATTTTCACGGAGGGCAGCAATGGACTGGGATGATATTCAGAGAGAGTTCGACCGAGTAAATGAAATGTCGTGTAAGCCGGTCGGCTTGCAGAAGTACAAGGTTGGGCATATCTTCGACGAGAATATGTCGGTCAAATGGAACCGAGAGAAGTTGGAAGAAGAAAACAAGAAATACAACGATGAAGTAGCCCGACTGAACACAGAAAAGAACAAGGGCTTTTGCAGAGCAAACGATCTGGTATACCAAAAAATACGGGAAGAAGTAGGGCATGGGCTGTCCGAACACGCCGCGGCAGTGATATTCAACTATGCCTATGAAAGCAAACACGCATACGGCTTTTACGCTGTACGGCAAGAGCTGGAAAGCCTAATCGAACTTGTGTCGGAAATACTGAAAGAGAAGAAACAGATTCGGAGGAACAAGTGATCAAGTGGAAACCGAACCTCCCACGGTCAGATCCCACCGCAGCTTTCGCCCGTACATAAGCACATGAGCGAAAGCGAGGAAATATGATCTTTTTCATCATCGGAGTGCTGGCCGCGTTGGTTGCGCTGGCCGTTCTGCTCCTGTCCGAAGAGGGCAAGGCCGCAGCATTTATTCCCGGCGTGGTCGCCGTTATCATGATCGGTGTGTCCTGCGTGTCCTACGTCCCCACAGGCTACACCGGCATTGTGACCACGTTCGGCAAAGTCGAAGATGGCACAAAGGACGCTGGTGTTGTGTTCAAGTCACCGTGGCAGTCTATCGTCAAGATGGATAATCGTGTTCAGGAAATGAACATGGATTTATCGGCGTTCAGTTCTGACATTCAGGAAGTCGCCACGAGCGTTGCCGTTGGCTACCGGATCAACCAGCAGAATGCCATGACGATTTACAAGTCGGTCGGCAAGAAGTACGAGGACACTCTGATTACTCCCCGTGTGCAGGAAACGGTCAAGGCCGTGGTCGCCCACTACGATGCAAGCAGTCTTATCTCGAACCGGGATGCCGTTGCATCACAGATGGACACGAAGCTGCGGGAAGTACTGGCAGAGTACAACATTGACTTGCAGTATATCAGCGTCACAAACTTCGACTTCACCGATACCTTTACGGATGCCGTTGAAGCCAAAGTAAAGGCCCAGCAGGAAAAGGAAAAGGCGGAAACCGATGCGGAAAAACGCCGCGTCGAAGCGCAGGCAACGGCGGACGCTGATTTGATCGCGGCCAATGCCGAAGCGGAGAAATCCAAGGTTGCGGCGGACGCGGAGCTGTACGTTGCCGAAAAGAAAGCGGAAGCAAACCGCGCCCTCAATGACAGCCTGAATAGCAATTTGCTGGAATACTACCGGATCACAAACGTCGATTCCCTCTGGAATGGCGAACTGCCTACATACGTTGGCGGTGACGGCAGTATTCCCATCATCAACGGGATCAACTGATTTTCTCCTACCGGAGCCGCCCGGCGCGGCGGCTCCATTCTGTGAGCATGGGGACAGGCCCCTACCGGTTCAAGCCCGGAAATGCCCGAAACTAACAGGAGGAAAGGACAATGCCGAAATACTTAGTCATGCTGCGGTGCAGCAGAGCAAGAAGCAACGCAAACCGCCATAGGCAGGAAACACCGGCCTATCTGCCGTACCGCATAGAAGCACCGAAAGCACTTGACGCAGCGGACAAGGCAAAAGAAGAAGCGGCCCTGTACTACCCGCAGTACCAGAAAATCCAAGTGGACAGTGTAACGGAGGTGCGGGACTTGTGAACAGGTACTACATCAGCGTTGCCGGTTGGAATGGTGCTGGCGTGACTGCGCCGTGCATCATCATCGGTCGAGAATTTGAAGCAGAAACGGAACGCACAGCCGGTGAAGCAGCGGAGAAATCCGCAGATGAACAGTTCCCCGAATATGCGCCGTTTGCAGTTATCAGAAAGGTGGTTTGAATATGAAACTTTCGGGAGTTACAAAGATGGTGAAACGACAGCTTGTGTGCAACGTCTTTCACAATATCAAGAGCGACGACTTTTATATTGGAACAGCATCGGCTATCTACTGTGCGACAGGCTTCCCGCTCCCGCTGAACCGCAGCCAAATGGGTGCGCTGCTGGGAATCAGCGAAGATACCATGATCGAAAAGGTGGTCTACAACGATTTTGATTGCGCATACAAAAGCGATCTTGAGGGGTTCAATCTGGACGATAACGTCAAGAACGAAGTAGAAGTAAAGAAAATGGCCGTCGGCATCTACTACATGGGAGAAACGCTTATCCCGCTGGCGACGGAAGATAAAAAGATGGCTGGCCTTATCTGCTGGTCGCAGCTTGCGCCGGTTGAAGATGAGATCAAGAACAATGGCTTCATTCGATTCTACCAAAGAAAGCTCGGCAACGGAAGAACGTACTTTGTGGTAAAAAACGGTATGAGAGTACGAGCAGCCGTAACGTCATACTCGCTGAACGAGTATGCGGAAGCAACGCTGCAAGAGCTGGTAGCTATGCTGGCAGAAACGCATACTGGCGAACAGGAAGAGCATGAACAGACATTCGATAACCTGACGGATGAAGCGGAGGACGAAGCAGACGATGAAAAGGCTTGACGCTATGTACAAGTGCCGCCTGTGCGGAAAAGAGTATGTGGAGTGCTCCACCGGCGGAGAGAAAGGAAACCAGCAGTTTGTAATGGGCATAATGTATCGGGCTGTCAGCCAGAAAAAGCCAGAAGAGGTAATGGAACCGACGCTCTACGAATGTCATTTCTGCGGTGGTGGAAATTATGGCGTTGCTGATTTTCTGGGGTTCAAATTAAACGACAAGGAGGACACAGAATGAGAGGTAGACCAGAATTTTACGTCAGAGTTATGTGTCCGCCGTATACCGCCGAAGATGCTGAATTTTTGGCCGAGAGAAATAAAGTTCTTGAAGAAGCCGTGAACAGAATAGCGGCTGAAAATTTTGAATTACGGGAGGATAACCGGAATCTCAAAGAGAGTTACAGGTATTTGAGCACGACTAGAATCGAGGAAAAAAAGGAGCTAAAGGAGCAAAGCGAAAAGTCGATTCTGTACAGAACGACCGTTGGCGTTACGCAATGGGTGATTTACTGGCTGAACGCTGCTGTAAAGGCGGGAAACTGGTTGATCGGTAACTTGCTGGACGACATAGACTGTTTCTGAACGGAGGAAGAAAAATGCAAGATAAATACATCAACGCAACGAAGCTGATCGAACGGCTAAAATGCGAGAAAAGAAGAGAAGTCGCGGAAGCGGCGAGCAATCCGTTTTCAACCGGTCACGCGCCGGAAATCAGAATATCGCAAATCTATGACGGCGTTGTGTCTGTTCTGGAAAAGGAACCGGCAGCAAATGTGGTTCCGCGCCCTGCTCCAAAGTGGCCGATATGCCAGAATTGCGGTAGGCCAATGGTCTATTGTGGAGAAGAAAACACGGACGGAATTGTCTGGAAGCGGTATTCGTGCAAGGACTGCTATAACCAGTTTTGTGCAAGAAGGGTGATGGCAGGAGAAGAAACATGGCCGAAATGATAAGTAAGCAGCATTTATTGGAGCAGATCGACACGACGGGAAAAGGCTGCGAATATGAAGGCAAGGAATTTCTCGCATATCAAGAAGCAATGCTGGCCGTAGTAGAGTTGATCGAGAAAGAACCGGCGGTCGAGAAAGAATATGATGTGATGTTCAGCGGGACAGAACACATAGATTCACCGGGACCAGCACCGGCAGTTGGTTATAGAATCGCGGCGAAAAGCTGGGAAGAAGCTGTGCAAAAAGGTAAATTTTATGCAGAAATGCAGCACCCGGCATTTATTCCGTTTGCGTTTGCAGGGCCGGTAATTGAAGTGCCAAAAGAAGAACTTGAAAATTTGGAAACGGAGAAAAAATAATGGACGCAGTAAGAAAAGATGTTCGTCGTCTGGTAAACAAGGAGCTGGAAGCAGCAAACAAACGCTTCCCCCAGTTTGCCAGCCCGCACGAGGGACAGAATGTTGTCCGGGAAGAGCTGGAAGAAGCGGAACGGGCGATTGTGCCGCTGAAACTTTACATCGAAACCCGGATGTGGAACATGGTCAAGGCAAACCAGACTGTGCCGAAAGACGATTTCAAAGCCATTCGGGAAGCCGCAGTAAATCTGGCTGTCGAAGCAATTCAGGTGGCAGCAATGGCGAAGAAGTTTGAACACGGCCAGCGGAACAACTGGCCCGGCGCAAGGGAGGATAGTCATGGAGAAGAAAAAAACCGTGCCGGAAGTGGAAACAGTGACAATCACCATGAGCCGACCGGTGGCGGAAGCGGTAAAGACCGCCTGTGAGTGGTATCTGAGGTTGCACATGGGCCAGTTCTGGGATATGGCCGACGACCTCTGCATGGAAAAATTTTATTCCGATCTGGAAAACAATGTGTATGAGACGAACGAGCAGCGGGAGAATGCTTTTGACGTTGCCCTGCATCGGCGGGATACCATGCGGGAGGAAATGGAAAAGCTGTATAACCGTTGCGTTCTCCCTGCTCCAATTTCGGATGTGATGAAAATTCCGTACAGAGCGGAAATTGTATGGCTGGTCATTCGACACGCGCTGTCGTGGCACGACAACCCGGACGGTGTTGCAGGGTGCGTCAGCTATTATGCGCCGTTGAACCGCAGCGACCAGCCGCAGCCGAAAATCGAGCTGAAACTGAAAGGCAAAGGTGAAGATCATGGGTAGTGTCTTACAGGTAATCGGCATAATGCCGCTGAAAAAGAACGTCCCGCACCCGCGGACGGCAGATTGGAAACTGAAAACCTGCCCGGAGTGTGGCCGGGAGTGCTGGTATCCGACCAACAACGCGAAGCTGGTTTTGCGGGTCAACCCGGATATGAAGTTTGTTTGCTCGGAATGTGCGCTGAAAGCTGGGAGGAATTGAGATGGAACAGTTTACCAACACGGAAGAGCTGCTTCGGAGAATCCGGGAGAACGTGCCTGAAATTTTGGGCGGCGAAAGTAACCCGGATATGGAAGATGAAGTGGAACAGATCATGTGCGTGGTCGAGAGCGCACCGAGGGTCGCCCCGGAGGGGGTGCGCCCGGTGGCGCACATCGCATGGAGAAAACGGCCCAAGCAGTTTGTCGTATATGATCCTGTTCCGACAAACGAGTGTTTGTACGATGGAAAGCCGGTTTATACACAGCGGGTTTTGAAACTCGAAGAATACACAGTGCCGTTTTGCTCTAACTGCGATCACCGTTTGGACGATTGCGCCGGGAGTTTTTGTCCAGTGTGCGGTTCAATTATAGAAGAAAGGCGCAGAACATGAAAAAAGAATGTTGCACCTGTGCATGGCATGACGGCTATACATGGGTGTGCTTCAACGGAAATTCTGAGTACCGGGCGGACTTCACTGACCCGGAAAATACCTGCCCTGCATGGGAAGAAAGGAAAGAGCAAAATGAAAAAACTTGAACCGGCGGAAATCCGCAGACTGGCCGCAATCGCCCTCTGGTGGCTGTGTGTTGGCATTGTGCTGTCAAACCTGCTGTCGGTGCTGCTGCAAAACCTGACAGAGTGGATCATGTCGCTTGTCTGAGCGGCCCGCCAAAGCCCCTATCTATATTATATAGGAAACCCGTCGTTAAATTGCCGCCCTGACGAGGCGGCAAGGGGCTTGTATACCGTAGATAAACTAAGGGACACACAGAGAGAAGAGCGCGGAGAGATGCGCTTACCTCCGGCGGGGAAAGGGAGTGCAGAGGGAAAACGAGGGCGGCGTTACAGCAGCCTACCGGGATAGAGAGCAAAGGGAACGCGGCCCGGTGTTTCCCCTCTGCATCGTTCCCCCTCTCGTGTTTGTGGCTCATGATTAAGAAAATTCCATGACGTTTGCGGAAAGGAGGACGTGGAGAATATGACCGGCGGCTTTAGAGTTCGGGAACAGAAATTCATCTGCGGTATGAATTATGCCACGGCCCCCTCTATGCAGGTGGACTTCTTCGAGGTGACAGAGCAGCAGCACAAGGCCAGCACCCGGAAAAAGAAAGAGCTTGCCACCAGCATTGCCAAGGAATCGTATAATCTGCGCAAGAGTGGTCGGTATTTGGAACTGCTGGCAAATCGGAACTTCCGACCCGGCGACTATTCCGTTACATACACCTACAACGAAGAACACCACCCTGCGCCCGGTGATCTGCAACGTGCCGACCGGGATTTTTCCAATGCCATCAAAGCATTGTACCGTATCTGCGACAAAAACGGAATCGAACACCCGAAATGGATCGTGGTTTCGGAATACTGCACGATTGACGGGGACAAGCCGCTGGGCCGTCACCATCATCATGTTATCATGTCCCACCCGGCGGGGCTGACCCGTGAAATGGTTGAAAAAGCATGGGGTAAGCGCGGCAGATCGCGGTGCGAGCCATTGGAGTTTGACCACAACAGCATTGAATCCCTCGCAAAGTACATCACCAAGAACGTGCGCTGCAAACGTCACTGGCGGCAGAGCCGCGGGCTGAAACCGCCGAAGATGCCGCGCCCAAATGACGGGAAAATGAGCCGCACCCGGCTGAAAGACGTTTGCGAGAACCGGCTGGAAGATCGAGACTACTGGGAGAGGATGTACCCCGGCTATACCCTGCACCGGTGCGAGTGCATCATAACCGGCAACGCCACCCGCCACCTGATCGTGCGCCTGTACCGCAAGCCGGAACAGCGGAGGAATAGGAGGAATCAGCCTTGAACCGTTTGACGCTGGACGACCTGCCGCCTAGATACCGGGCGCAGGCAGAAGCACAGATCGCGGCCAGAAGCCGGGGAAAGTGCGCCTTGCCGCAGTCTGTCCCCGCCGCAGTTGCCACCGCTGAAAAAATCGGCATGGACTTTGACAGCCGGGGCGAGTACGAATATTACATGGGGACGATTATGCCCAAAGTGCAGACCGGGAAGATCGTGAAAGTGGAGCTGCACCGCACGTTTCTGCTCCTGCCAGAAAAAGAGTATGACGCGGTGAAACTCCCGGCGGTGCATTATACCCCGGATTTTGTGCTGACCTATGCAGACGGCACGGTTGAAGCCGTCGAAGTGAAATCGAAGTTTGTCCGGCGGCAGCAGCGCGATTACATACACCGTCGCCGGATGTTCATTGACCTTGTGGCCGAGCCGCGGGGCTGGCATTTCATCGAGCATATCACCGCAGACACGGCGGCAGAGGTCAAAGCGTGGAAGAGTCTTGCAAAACAGAAAGGATGAAGAACATGGGAAAATCTATGCCGCCTGTTGAAGTGCGGAAGATGATGTACGAAAAGGCTGTCAACCGCTGCGTGGTCGCAAAGGGCGACACCATGAAGAACATGAAGCTCAACCGGGCCGCTGTGGGGCAGGTGGTGACGTACTGCGCCATCATTGCCGCGCAGAATCTTTTCGACCTTGATCGGGACGGGGTGGAACGCTGGCAGGCAGAGCTTATCCGGCGGAGCGAGGTGTACACGCTGGAAACCAACGTGTACGGCACACTGAAAGCACGGGAAAATCTGCGCAAGCGCACGGCCACCAAGATGAAAGAGGACTTCACCCTGCCGGTCGAGAAGTGGCCACGCAAAGAGTGGGAGAGGGTGCAGCTCTATGAACGCCGCGGCGCGGGTGATCTTGTGGCCAGGTTCTTTGTCGAGGTCATGGACGGTCTGGGCTACACCACAGAAGAAATCGCCGCCGCCCTGAAAGAGATACAGGGCAACTTCCGGCAGTTCCTTGAATGGTCGAAAGACGGCGAATATGTGGCCTACTACAAAATGGCCCAGTGCTATGAACAGGCAACGGGCATTGAAGCGGCGATAGACGAAGAACCCGGCGCGAAGCCGATCTTCGGGAAAGAAATCTGAGAGCTGACAGGCAGGAGGATAAACGCGGATGCAGAAAAAGGACACTGAACAGATTTTGCTCTACTATGGCAAGATCGAGAAGCAGCTTGATAGTGTCAACATGGAGCTGGCCGAGCTGCAAGACCGATACAGCCCGATCAAGGGCCTTGCGATGGACGGGATGCCTCATGGCAGCACACCCGGCGACAGCACCGCGTCCCTTGCCGTCAAGCTGGCCGACAACGAAGCATACCAGAACCGGGAAAATGAGCTGATCGTCCGGCGGGTCGTGCTGAAATCGGATTTACAGGAAATCCGGCAGAAATTAGACCGCCTGAACGATGATTACAAAACGATCCTGAAAGGGCGGTACGTCTACGCTGACCGGTCGTTACAAAAAACGTGGGAAAGCATTGCAATTTCCATCGGCAAAAAGAAGATCACCGCGCAGAGGTGGAAAGACGCGGCTCTGGTCGTTCTGGGCGGGATGTTCGATGAAATTCCCATGATCGAAGAAATCCTCTCCCGCGCGTATGACGCGCGCGATTAAAAGGGCCGGTGTGCTGGGTATGCCGGGAAAGTGATAGAAAATCTATCAGAACCGGCAGAAACAGTCGCCCGGACAGCAGGCAAGGGAACAGCCCGGAAAGCTGTCTATAAAGGCAAGTTGGTAAAGCTCTATGCGCGTGTGCGATGAACCGCTTCCGCAAATCCTCCGAACCGCTCAGAAAAACAAACTTGCGAATACGCCAAAATAGAACGCCCTCGGCGGGTAACTCCGTCGAGGGCGTTAGTTTATATTATCACTCACCAAAACGCACTGTGAAGCCGTCCAGCGGGTCACAGTGATGCTTTTGAAGCATGGCGTTGATCTTCTTGTCCTGTTCGGTGCGATCCGGCGCGGTCACGGTGTAGGGGTGGCCGGGATCGTCCTCGTCATAGATGGCGGTGCAGCCGTGCGGAACAGAGAATGTGCCACGGTTATAGGGGTCAAAGTAAATATCAAAGTCGAATTTCCGACGCAGGTACTTGTCTAGCATGAAAGAGCTTTTGTCCAGATCGGTGCAGAGCCGATACCCGGCGGGATCATCAATCCACAAAAGCACGTTGCCGCCAACAAGAGCGCGGGCGGAATCCTCTGAAAGAGTGCCGCTGTACACCTTGCCATTGAACAGGCTGGACAGGATGCCGAACAGCTCTTTTTGTGCCGTGGCGGGAAGCTGCTCGATGCGGTCAACAGCGGTTTCAAAATCTACGCCGTCCAGCTTGTACTTGATTTTGCTGGGATCGTGGATAAAATCACCGGGCATAAGATTAAGCTCCATTGCAAGGCGGTACTGGTGCTTGCAAGGCCGGGTGTGGCTACCGCAAACACAGCCGTTCGGCACGTCTAGCGTGACAACGTAGTTGCCGTGTCTGCTGCTGAAATAGCCGGTCTGACCGTCAATGCAGGTCGGTGTCATGTCGGCTTTGAGGGCGGCAAGGTAGCTTTTGAGCAGCGGGCCGTCCGAAACGGTGGGGATGTGGTTCACCCATTCTGGAACCCTATTTTCGTCGGGGGGGTAACATTACGACACATATTTTCACCTCGTTATGTTCTTTTTTGCGTGTGGCCGGGGCGTTCCCGGCTGGCGCAAAATCTCCACTTCAATGATAACGCAAAACGCGAATAAAAGCAACAAAACGAGAAAAGAAAATCCCCGGCGGGATGCCCGCAGGGGATGGAAGAAATTCGTGTTCAATTCGTGGGAATCGTGAACGTACTGACCGGGATTCGTTCGGTGACGGTGAATGTATAAGTGCCGGGGCTGGTTTCGTGGCCGGAAACATCGACGTTCTCCGGCGCAAGGTGATGAACGGTGCAGAGCCGCATTTTTGCATCCGCTTCCAGCACCTTTAACCGTTCGGGGGAAGTCGTGCTTTCCTGCTTGAAGTATTCTTTAGTCATTTCTTCCTGCATCTGGTTCAAGAGCTGGCGGACAAATTCGTTGGTTTCGCTGGTCATGTTTCGTTGCCCTCTTTCGGTTCGTTCTCCTTGAAGATGATCTTCGGAACGGTGGGCGGCTCACCCTGCTGTTTCATGTATTCGCTGATCTCGTTCGGCAGACCGACCGGAAAACCGTTTTCATCCAGCGGGCCGTCATAGCCGGAAAAATCTACCACATGAACCGTGGGCGGCTGGCGGAGCGTCTTGTAATACTGGCCGTCGCTGTAATTTACATCGGTTACATGATCCCACCACGCAATGTCGCCATGTTCGTTCTGGGCGGCTTCCATAGCTGCGCGGGCTTGCTCTTCGGTGAATCCGTCAAAGGTCAGGCGGGAATCGTCGGCAAATTCGGCGACAACACGCCAAGGCGCGAAAAACTGGGCTTCGTTCACAAAAAAGACCTCCTTTTTACGCATTTTGTAAAGCATAGTTCAATCTCTGGCACGAAAAATAGAAAATTCGTTGATGAAAGTATAACACAAAAAGCCCAGGCGGGGAACCGGGAGCGGAGATTCAGCGGGCCGGTCGCCGCTGAAAGGTAAAGCCGGGGTTACGTTCGGTCATTCGTGCAACAACCTTGTCCGCCTGATCTTTCGTGAACCGGGGCGCAAAAACCTTGTTCATGCCGCGCCTACCGCCCCACGGGTCGCAGAGGGTGAAATGCTGATCTCCGGGGCCTTTGCAGTAGATGAAGTAGTAAATCGTGCTGGCCGCGGGCATATCGGGGTATCTGCGGGGCGCGGAACGTGCGGCGACATCGACAGAGAACGCGGACAGCATCGCGCACCCGAAAAGGTGGGTGCAGCAGTTCGTTTTGCGGTCGAAAATCGCGGCTCCGTCCAGATCGCGCCCGTCTGCCGCATACTCCTTGACAAGATAGGCAATTCGTGTACGGGCTTCGGCGACGGTGCGGAAACTCATATCTTCATCGGTGAAATCGGCGGAAGCGCAGGTGATAACTTGATACCGGTGGTTCGGATCGTATTCACGCATGGTTTGTATCTCCTTTTCGTTTCGTGGTAGCCTTGCGGCTGGGGCTGGGCTGCTTTACGGTGCAACCCGGCTAGAGTATCCGTTTTATGCGTTGAGCTGTAAAAGCGTGGCTTTCGTGGGGATCAGATGCCGTGCAAGGGTGTCTGCGTAACTCGCTTCGCCCTCGTAGCTGTCCACGATCTTCTGCTCTGCCTTGCTCATGTCGTGATAGGCTTTCTTGCCGTAGGACGGCGGCAACCATCCTTTCTTCTGGCTGGCGAACAGGTTAAATGACTTCAAAATGTCGTCATTTGAAAACTCAATGTGGCAAGTGCCTTTTTTGTAAAACGTGGCGGTGAAGTAGTGGAATTGCACTTTCTGGCTCTGTCCGGCTTCCCAGGCAGCTTTCAGCGTGGCCCGGAGATCATCACCGTTGTACTTCTTGCCGTTCGTGTCCAGATAGTGCAAGGTGCGTTCAATTCGTGACAGGCAGCTTTCCGCGTTCCAACTGGGTTCAAACCGCCCAGACCATTCACTGAACGCTTGACACCGGAAGATCACTCTCTTGCCGACTTTGTACGCTTCGTTCGTACACCAGCCGTTGTAGTAGTGGACGTTCTTCGAGTATTCGGAATTGTAGTGCAGATTCGTCCAGTCGTCGAACAGTTCCACGATCTCGCTTTCGATGCCCTGCACGATGTTGGCGGACATTTCTTCCCGGATCGTGAGGATGTTGTAAGGGCTGAAATCGTAGTCAACCAGTTCGGAAACGCGGTTGTGATATTCGTCTTGCATCGCTCTGGTTAAGTTGTCCCGGATTTGGGGCAGGTCAAAGAGCTTTTGCCAGTACAAGCCGCGCAAGCTGCGGATCGCTTCGTTATAGCTCTTGTTGAAGTTCAGCACTTCGGTTTCCTTGTCGTCTGCGGTAGCAGCAGAAAACAGGCTCTTGATTCCGTTGTACTCTTCGTAGATACGGCGGATGCCCTCGGCGGCTGCGTTGTACCGTTCCACCGCGGCGGCGATGGGATCAGCAGACACCAGCGCGGCAAGCTGCGGATCGGCTTTCATGTGGTCGGTCATTTCGTTGTTGAGTTCCAACCGGATTTTGCTTACTGGCTCCTTGTCGGGAATGTCAACGGAGATCAACGCCACTTCAACGCGGGCGGCGCGGCGGGCGTTCTTGAAAGCGTCCGGGATGTATTTGATCTGGGCGTTGAGTTCGTTCAGCTTCTGCGCCAGCTCTTTCCGCTCGTTCGTGTAGGGATTGCGGATCGTTTCGGCGTTGAGCAGACAGCGGATTTTGCCGCCGTCTTTCATGATCTCTAAAGCCTTGAGCAAGTGAGCAGCACCGGCGGAAAAAGGCGGGTTCATGATGATCGCCGCGTATTTCTTCGCGGGGCGGAACGTGAGAAAATCGTCATGCACCACGCGGAAACCGTCTTTCTTCAGTTTGGCGCGGAAGTCGCTGGACAGTTCCACACAGTCAAGATCAAACTCTTTCGCCTTGCTCGTGCTGTAACGGTCAAGTTCTCCCGTTTTGGGATCGTGCCGAATATCTGCGACGGCGTGAATCTGGCGGGCCAGTGCGCCGTCACCGGCAGAGGGTTCAAGGATGGGCTGCGGCAGGTGCTTCCAGCCGTATTTTGTGCTTTGCAGGCTGTAAGCCATTTCCCACGCGAGATTGTCCGGGGTGGGGTAAAAGTCCCGGCTATCGTTCGGGGTCGTCATGGTTCGTTCTCCTTTTCGTGTTGGATTCACCCCGGCGGGGTGTGGGATCGGGTCGCTTTTCGTTCGGTGCGGCCCGTCAAGGTATCCGTTTCACTGCTTGGCTAAAATCGTGCTCAACCATGTGGAAGAGTCGGCACAATCAACCATTTTCGCAAAGTAGCGGCCCGTTACAAGCTGGAACGCATATTGCGTGGTGTAAGTGCCGCTGTACATTTCCCGGCTGCAAAACTCTTCGATGTTGTTCCGGGTGTGCCAGTTGCGTGGCGGCAACACGTTCAGCGCGTTCTCATAGTCCTGTTTCGTGATCTCGACCATTTCCGGGGTGAGCAGCTTTTCCCGCTCAAAGTCCAGCCATTCGCCGTAGGTCATGACGGCATAAGAGCGGGCCTTTTCTTGCGCAAGGCGGCTTTCCCAATATCCCCGGTCGCTTTCGTAGTCGCCGGACTCGATGATCTGGGTGATCCGCTGGATGCTTTCGGCGGTGCTCTTCCGGGCGGCATTCAACACCTCTTCGGCGGTGCGGGGCGTGGGCCAGCCGGACACGGTGAAAGCGTAGATCTGGACGTTGGGAACATCCACAACAACAAGTTCGTTCTTCTCTTCGTTGGCGGTCATGGTATAATCTCCTTTTCGTTTTCGTGATTCACCCCCGGCGGGGTGTGGGGCTGGGCTGCTTTGTGCGGTGCAACCCGGCTAGAGTGTCCGCGCTGGAATCATGCCAGCACACCGGCGGCGATGCTTGCAAAGTCGAGCTGTTGGACGCTGGGAACCATTTCGGGGGCGTTGTGCTTGTGGTTGAGTTCATCGAGAGCCATCACAAACGCGGCGGCTTCGCGGTCGCTGCTGATAAAGTCGCAACGGTAATTCGTGAATTGCTGGACAATAGCCGAAAATTCGGGGTCGTTCTTGCTCTTCTGGTCAAACGTCTTGACGGCTTCCCGGTATTCCTTGCTGTCGTTGTCGTCGTGGGTGCGGTAAAAGTTGGAATACCACTTTTCAAAAACCGGCTCTAATTCTTCCATACTCACGGTGACGGCGGGGGCTTCGTCTGCTGCTTTTTCGGCAGCTTTCCGGGTGGCGGTCGCCTTGCGCCATGCTTCCAGCGTGGCAGCTTGTCCGGCGCGGTCGGTTTCGGGAACGGCCATAAATTCGTGCATTGCCTTGCGTTCTGCCTTTTTGAGTTCGGCAACGTCGGCGGCGGGCTTCTTCGTGGTGCGGGGCTTCTTCGGGGCTGGTTTCGTGGGAAGCGGTTCAACGTGAACCAGTTCGGGAAGTTCGTGGTGCTCTTCAACGATGATCGGCGCGGGGCGGGCGGCTTCGGCGGCTGCTTTTTCGGCGGCTTCCTTTGCGGCCTTGCGTTCTGCTGCAAGCCGCTTGTTGTATGCGATGATCTCCGCCGTGGACTTGAACCGGGCTTGCGGGGCGGGCTTGCTGCTTTCAACCTGTAAGCAACTGAAAAGATGGGACTTCGTAGGGTAGTAATGCGGATCGGGTGCGGCTTCCTTGCCCTCTGCCGCGGCCTTTTCGCGCTGCTCTTTGCTGGGCTTCGTGGTGTACTTCCACAAGTAGCATTCAAGCAACGCTTTTTCGCCTTTCTTGACGCTCTTGCCCTCTTTCTTCCAGAAGTCGAACGTGTGCAGTTCGTCCGCTGCAAACATGATCTCAATGTCCGCGGCGGTGGCGGGCTTTTCGTTGCCGTCCTTGTCAACGATCTTGCAAGATGCAGCAACGGCGGCGATCTCTTCCGGGGTGTGGTGTGCGGTGGCGATCTGGTGCAGCGTGGCCGGGTCAAGACGTTCGGCGGCAGCGCGGATGATCTGTTTATTCGTCATGGTAAATACTTCCTTTCGTGTTTCGTTTTGTGGATCGTCCCGGCGGTGTGCCGGGGGAATGGGATCGGGTCGCTTTCGTTCGGTGCGGCCCGTCAAGGTATCCGGCGGGGTTCAATCTTCGGTTTCGTCGCAATCGTGGCAATACAGCGCGTCAATAACCTTGTCGTCGCTGAAATCGTCCGGGGTTCCGTTGGCATCGACCACAAGATCGATCCGGTCAAAAATCCGCAAATCGGTTTCACCGTCCACCAGAAAATACCAGTCGTCGCCGTCCAGCGCGTCACTGCACCAGACTTCAATCTGGTTTTCGTTGGTGGCGGTCATGCCTTTCACAATGGCCGGGGCGATATACCGCCCCAAAGGGCCGACTTTGTAGGGACAGGCGGCAGCGGCGCGGGGTGCGCTGGACAGCAGCGCGGCGGCAAGTGCGGCGGCGGTCAAAATTCGTTTCATGGTTGTTTCTCCTTTTCGTTTCGTGGTGTGGCTTTTCGTGCTTTTCCCCGGCTATTGTCGGGGCGTGGGATCGGGTCGCTTTTCGTGGTGCGGCCCGTCAAGGTATCCGGGGGTCATGCGTAAATTTCATTGAACACTTCGACAGCGTTCCATTGCACCGCCTTTTCATGCTGGGCAGCTTTCGCGGCGTTCTGGTCGCCGCCGTTGGCTTTCAATGCCATATAGAAAGCATCAACAAGGGCGGCTTTTTGCCGTTCGCGTTCCCGCCATGCGTCCAACTGTCCAGCGTCATACACCTTGACCGCCCACGATTCATAGTGAATCGGGGTCAATGTTTCATGGCGCAAGCCCTTGCAGCGGTTCAGAACGGCAACGATCTTCCCGGCATCCTCATAAGTTGGGGCGGCGATGATGTAGCAAGGGACAGCGGCGCGGGATTGCTTCTCGATGTTCCACCGGTGACGGGTGGCGATCTGGTTTATTTTCTTGTCGAATGCGGTCATGTTCTCGATCTCCTTTTGATTTTGATTTGCCCCGGCGGGGCGGTGGCATAGGGTTGCTTTTGCGGCAGCGGTGCAGCCCTTGAAAGTGTCCGCTTGACTTTACCGGCGAAAGCTGGTAAAATCATTGCAAGATTGGAACTCGAAAACCTATCTTGCAAGCCTGTCACCCTTTACCGGGTGGCGGGCTTTTTCTTTTGCCATTCGGCAAGAAGAGCGGCCCAAACTGCCCGCTTGACGGCTTTCGGCAGCTTGAAAAACTCTTTATTCACGCTTTTCACCTCTTTTCTGGTTTGATTCACCCCGGCGGGGCGTTGGGATCGGGTCGCTTTCAGCGGTGCGGCCCGTCAAGGTGTCCGGCGGTTCATGCGGTGTAGTGGTTCGCGGCGGCGAAAATGTCCAGATCATCGGGGCTGTCAATCGCGCCCATCGGTTCGCCGTTGCGATAAACAACGTAGTACGGGCCATAATCGGCGGCTTTCATGATCGACCCGTCGGGGGTCGTCCATGTTACGGCGTATTCGCCGGATTCAATCGCGGCGATCTTTTCAGAAAGTTTCATGCGGTTTGACCTCTTTTCTGTTTTGCGGTGTTTCGCTTGCTGTGGCTATATCATAGCATGATTCATGCAATGTGTCAAGCATGATTCATGCGGTTTTACGAAATGCACAAAAAAGCATGATTCATTCCGTCAATTTTTGCATGGTGCATTCCGGGAAAATTTGATATAATGAGGACAGGCAGAAAGAGAGGTGACAAAAATGCCGCTCACAGACAAGAAAAGAATAACGAACGACCGCTATTTATCAAAGTTTGCGACAAAATCAATTAGAATCCCGAAAGAAATTGAAGAGGATTTGAACACCGCCGCCGCCCACGCTGGGGAAAGCGTGGCGGGGTATATCGTGAACGCCACGCGGGAAAGAATGGCCCGCGATGGATTCCAGCCGCCAGACGACAGCAGCACCGGCGGCGGGTAATTCCAGCCGCCCGAAAATTTGACGCGAAAAAAGAGGTAGACACGGCCCGCGCCGCGTCTACCTCTTTTTTTGTTGCCTGTTTTCCGTGGGGCGTTTTCCGTGGGCGGCTTTTCCGTGGATCACACCCCGGCCCCGCCGCCGGTGTGAAGATCGCACCCGCCCGCCGCTGCTGCTGTCTGGACACGCCGCCGCGCCGATGATCCACGCCGCCGATCTTCACCCCGCGCCGCCCCGATGAGGGCGACAGAATCCCCACCGCGCCCCGCTACATAGTTATATAGGACAGCAGCCCCGCCCCGGCCCGCTCAACAGCCCGCCGCGGTGGGGCTTTTTCTTTTGCCATTTTGCCGCCGGTCGCCGCCCGCCCCGCGATACCTTAAAGGATGCCCGCCGCCGGTGTTTTGCCGCCGTTTTTCCGTCATTTTGCCGGGGTTTTGGGCTGTTTTGGCGGGATTTTTCCCGGATTTTTGGCGATTTTGACGGCTAAAAAAGTCCGATTTTTCGGTCTTTTCTTCCTTTTTCTACCATTTTTCGGGCCACCGGCAAGGTACTGGGGAGGAAGATTCTTCCACTCACGGGTCCGAAAGCCCGAAAATTTTCTAGGTATAGGGGCTTTTTTGCACTTCCCCGGAGGGGGGTCTGAAAAAGTTAGGGGGGATTTTTTCGGGAAAATTTTCAAAATGATACACTGTGATACACTTTTCCGGGTATAATGGGTACAGTGAAAAGTAAGCGAAGCTCCACGGCGTTATGTCGTGGGGCTTTTTCTTTTGCGCGGATTCGAGAAACGGGGTGCAGGAGTGATGCAGGATGCCGAAGCGGAACGACAAGCGCGACACCGCCAAGGCTGAGTACGTCAAGCGGCGGCGGTCGGGCGAGAAGATCAACCTCAAAGAGTTTGCGGCCACGCTGGGCGTGACCTACGGCACGGTTCGCAACTGGAAGAAGATCGACCAGTGGGAGGATGCCATAGAGCGCAAGCGCGGCGGGCAACCCGGCAACAAAAACAGCCGGGGCAAGAAGAACGCCAAGGGCAACCCCGGCGGCGGTGCGCCGGACGGCAACACCAACGCCGAGAAAGACGGCGCGTATAGCACTATCCACCTTGACCGGCTGACCGAAGAGGAACGGGCGTGGCTGGATGCGATACCAACCGGGGCCAGCGCGAACAACGCCTATGAGTTGAAGCTGCTGCGGATTCAGCAACGGCACATCATGGAGAAGATCGCGGAGTACGAAAAGTGCAACCCGGAAGAACTGTTCACAGCCACCATCACCGATATGCGCAAACCCGGCCCGGATGCCGAGGGCAAGACGGCGGACAGTGCCGTGCAGAAGATGGCGATGGTCAACAAAGACAGTGCCTTTGTCCGGGTAACGCAGTTGCGGGAAGCTCTGAACAAGGTTTCCGGCAGAATCATTTCCCTTACGACCCAGATTCGCCAGCAAGAAGAATTTGAAAAGCGGTACGCTCTGGAACTGGCCCGCCTTGACATTGCAAAGATGCGGGCGACCGGTGAAGTGGATATAGACCCGGAGGGGGACGAAGAGGATGAAGAAGAAGCTCCACACGACAAAGATAGTGGCGCAGTATCTTGACCTGTCCGAACGCCGAGTGCGGCAGCTCCGGGATGAGGGTGTGCTGGAAGAGAAAGCCCCCGGCCTGTATGATCTGCGTTCCAGTGTCCGGCGGTACATCAACTACCTGCGGGGCGACGAGGGTGGCAAGGCTGATCTCAACGAAGAGCGGGCGAAGCTGACCAAGGAAAAGCGGATCGCTGCTGAAACCGAGAACAAGGTGCGGAACGGTGAGCTTTACCGCAAGTCGGATATTATGACCGGCATGACCACCATCGTCATGAACCTGCGTTCGAGATTGCTTGCCCTGCCGAACAAGCTGGCGGCGAACATCGCCAAGCTGGACGGCGACGAGGACAAGATCATGGACTTGCTGCAAAGCTCCCTCCACGAGATCATGGAAGAGTTTTCAAATTATCAGGTCGCATTGGAGCGGCCAAAGGATGATGAAGATGAACAAGACGGAGAAAAAACCGGATAAACCCGGAAGCGAGTGCAAGGGCTGTCCGTGGGGTAAGCGCATCCATCAGCGGCTTATCCTGTGTATGTTCCCGGAATGCGTCAGGGGTGAGCCGAAACGTGAAGAAGAAACGGATCGTAAAACTTGAACAGCAGACCGTGGAGCTGTTCGCGGAGGTTTTGAGCAAGCTCCGTCCGCCACCGCCGCTGACCGTCAGCCAGTGGGCGGACAAGTACCGGGTGCTGTCCGCTGAGTCCAGCGCAGAGCCGGGGCGGTGGCATACAGAGAAAGCCCCCTACCAGCGGGCTATCATGGATGCCATTGGTGATCCTCACGTCCGGTCGGTCGTCGTCATGTCAGCAGCGCAGATCGGCAAGACGGATGCTTTCATCCTCAACCCGTTGGGCTACTACATGGACTATGCACCCTGTCCGGTGATGTGTATGCAGCCGACCCTTGACATGGGACAAACGCTCTCGAAAGACCGCATTGCTCCCATGATCCGGGACACGCCCCGGCTTACCGGCCTTGTAGATACCAAGAGCCGGTACGCTGGCAACACCGTCATGAAGAAGAATTTTCCCGGCGGACACATCACCATTGTGGGTGCAAACAGCCCGTCCAGCCTTGCCAGCCGCCCCATCAAGGTGCTGCTGGCGGACGAGATCGACCGTTACCCCAAGAGCGCGGGAACTGAGGGCGACCCCCTTGATCTGGCAAAGAAACGCCAGACGACCTTTTGGGACTACAAGACCGTCATGGTCAGCACTCCCACCATCAAGGGAGACAGCCGAATCGAGGATGCCTACTTGCTTTCTACGCAAGAGGAATGGAACGTACCCTGCCCGGAATGCGGAGCATACCAGCCGTTCCTCTGGGAGAACGTCAAGTTTGACCCGGATGATCTCGACAAGGGCGTGAGCTACGTCTGCCGGGAGTGCGGCTGCATCGCCAACGAATACCGGTGGAAAGAGCAGGGCATTCACGGCAAATACGTTGCCGCCAACCCCAGCGCAGAAGCCAGAGGATTTCACCTGAACACGTTGGCTTCAACCTTTGTGGGCTGGAAAGAGGTCGTGCAGAAGTTCATAGAAGCCAAGATCGCCCTTGACCACGGCAACCCCGAACAGATGAAAGTTTGGGTGAACACCGAGCTGGGCGAAACGTGGGAAGAGCGTGGAATCCAGTTGGAGGACACCGAGCTGTTCAACCGCCGCGAAATCTACGCCGCAGAAGTGCCGGACGATGTTCTGTATCTTACTGCCGGTGTTGACGTGCAGGACGACCGCTTTGAAGTTGAGGTGGTCGGCTGGGGCGAGGGTGTGGAGAGCTGGGGCATCCGCTACCAGAAAATCTACGGCGATATGCTGTCGGATCAGGTGTGGGACGACCTTGACAACTTCCTGCTCCAAACGTGGCGCAAGGCGGATGGCACGGCCTACCCACTGTTGGCTACCTGCATCGACTCCGGCGGACACCACACCGACGCGGTGTACCGGTTCGCCAAGGAACGGCTCAACCGCCGTATCTTTGCGATCAAGGGCATGGGCGGCAGCGGCGTTCCGTTCATCCGCAACCCGTCCAAGAACAACCGCGTCAAGGCGGAGCTGTTCATTCTGGGCGTTGACGCTGGCAAGACGACCATCTACCAGCGGTTGGAGGTCAAGACCCCCGGACCGAACTACTGCCATTTCCCGTCCAACCCGGAAGCGGGTTACACGGAGGAATACTTCAAGGGCTTAACGGCTGAGAAGAAAGTGGTGCGGTTTGTGAAAGGCCGCTTGAAAGAATACTGGGAAATCAAAGACAAAGAGCATAAACGAAACGAGCCGTTGGACTTGCGCAATTACGCAACCGCGGCTCTTGCCATTTCTCGCCCTGTGCTGAAAAAGACGGACGCAGACGGAACCACCGTCCAGCCGGTCAAGAAAGCGCGGGGCCGTCGTCAACTTTCGGGAGGTATCTAAATGGCAGGAATTACGCTGGAAACAGCACAACGGATGCTGGACGTTTGGGTAGCCGCCGAAGAGAGCGTATCGCACGGCCAGAGCTACCAGATCGGCAACCGGTCGCTGACCAAAGCCGACCTGACGCAGATCGGTAAACGAATCGAATACTGGTCGAACAAGGTGACGGAACTTTCCCGCCAGCGGAACGGCAGGAACCGGATGGGGCATTTTGTACCCCGCGACCTGTAAGGGAGGGCTGACATGGGAATGTTTGATAGCCTGCTCACGGCGATTGCCCCGGAGCGGGCGGTGAAACGTGCTGCCGCACAGTCGGCAATACGGGCAATCAATTCGGGCTACTCCAACTATGGAGCCAGCCTGCACAAGAAATCCATGCGGGGCTGGACATGGCACGGCGGAAGCCCGAAAGAGGACATCGAGGATAATCTTCGAGTCCTGCGGGAAAGAAGCCGCGATGCCTTTATGGGCGTTCCGCTGGCGACCGGTGCAATCAAGACGATGCGCACCAACGTGGTGTGCGGCGGCTTGACCCCGACACCCCAGATCGACAACGCCTTTCTGGGTATCTCCGATGAAGAAGCCCAGAAGATCAACGCCCAGATCGCACGGGAGTTTGGCCTGTGGGCGAACAAACCGACCTGCGATGCAGACCGGCTCGATAACTTCTATATGCTCCAACAGCTCGTGTTCACGGGTTTCCTGCTGAACGGTGACGCTGTGGCGGTGCTGCAAAACAAGAAGTCGCCCGGTGTGCCGTATGATCTGCGGCTGCGGATCATCGAAGCCGACCGGCTGTGTTCGCCCAGCTTCATGGACGTGCTTTCGCCCTGTGAGATTAACGGTCGTCATGTTGAAAAGATCGTGCAAGGTGTTGAAACCGATGCCGAGGGCATGGTCGTTGCCTACTGGATTTGCGACCGTCACCCGCTGGCAAGCACGGCGGCGGCTGGCCTTGCAGCATCACACTGGACGAGAGTGGAAGCCTACGGCGCAAAGACCGGGCGGCAAAACATCCTGTGCCTGATGCAGCGTGACCGCGCCGGTCAGGTGCGGGGAGTGCCGCTGCTGGCTCCGGTGCTGGAAAGTTTGAAGCAGTTGGGTCGCTTCACGGACGCAGAGCTGACCGCCGCTGTGGTGTCAGCCATGTTCACGGTTTTCATCAAGAAAACGGATCAGTCCGACGAGATACCGTTTGGCGAGATGCTTCCGCCGGAGGTGCAAGTGGATGCCCCGGACAAAACCAGTGTAGAGCTGGCTCCCGGCGCGTTTATCGACCTGAATCCCGGCGAAGATGTACAGTTTGCAGACCCAAAACATCCGACAACGGGATTTGAAGCGTTCATGAACGCCATTGTGAAGCAGATGGCCGCAGCGTTGGAAATTCCGTCCGAGGTGCTTTACAAACAGTTTAGCACAAGTTACTCAGCGGCGCGGGGCGCACTGAACGAGTTCTGGCGAACAACCGGGATGCACCGTGACTGGTTTGCAGATTATTTCTGCCAGCCGGTCTACGAAACATGGTTCCGGGAAGCTGTGTGCAAGGGCAGGATCAAAGCCCCCGGTTTTCTGGTTGACCCGGCTGTGGCTGCGGCCTACATGAACTGCACATGGAACGGCCCGGCAAGGACAAACCTGAATCCCAAGGATGAAGCCGCAGCCGCCCAGATGCGGGTGAACAGCGGCTTCTCTACGGCAGCACAGGAAACCGCCCAAATGACCGGCGGAAGTTACGAAGCAAATATGCGGCAACGGAAATCCGAAGCCGCACTGAAACGGGAGGTGGACGAAATTGCAGGAGCGCAAGCACAACAGCAAACCGCTGTTCCTGAACGGGACGGCGGCGACCCCGGCAAAGACGAATAATAAGAAATTTTGGGAGTTCCGCAATGCAGCCGACACCGGCGGCACGGCGGAACTTCTGCTTTATGGCTACATCAGCGAAACGAGCTGGATGGGCGATGAAGTGACCCCGAAAGAGTTCGCCGCTGATCTTGCGACGATCCCGGCAACGGAGGATTTGACGGTGCGCATTTGCAGCGGCGGCGGTGACGTTTGGGCTGCACAGGCCATCGGTGCGCTGCTGGAAAACCGGATCGGCACAGTCACGGCGCAGATCGAGGGCATTTGCGCCAGTGCCGCAACCATCGTGGCAAGTCATTGCAAGGTGGTCAAGGCGGCGGAAGATGCAACCTACATGATCCATCCAATCCGGGTGAACCCGAACGGGTTTGTGGACATGGCGGGCTTGCAGCAGCTTATGGATGCGCTGACCGTGATGCGTACCAACGTGCTGAACCAGTACGCCAAAAAGACCGGCCACACCGTCGAGGAAGTGGCGGCGTGGATGGATGCTACATCGTGGTGGTCTGCAAACGAAGCCAAAGAACACGGCTTTGTGGATGAAGTCACGACCGGCAACCAAACCAAGGCACAGGTCGAAAACCGCAACGGTGCGCTGTTCATCAACAGCGTTGCCGTGCCGGGTGCTTTCGACGATGCCCCTGAATTTGTACGAAACCGCGCTGTGGTGGCCCCTGCCGCAGAGGGCGGTTTTGTAAATACCACCGACAACAGCAACCCGGCGGAAGAGCCGGACAACGACAACGGAGGAACCGAAATGGAGTTCAAGAACAAAGAAGAGCTTCGGGCGGGCTGTCCTGATCTGGTCAATGAGATCGTGAACGATGCCCGTGCAGAAGCACAGAAGCAGGAACGTGACCGTCTTGCCGCCATTGACGAGATCGCAGACACCATCCCGTCCGAGCTGGTGGCAGAAGCCAAGTATGGCGCAAAGGCTTGCACCGCACAGGAGCTTACCTACCGCGCCGCTCTGGATGCAAAGAAGAAAGGCCATAAGCTGCTGGACGATGTGCAGGACGACGCACAGGCCAGCGGCGCAAATGCCGTGGGCGGTGCAACCGCTGGCGGTGTGGGCGGTACTGGCGTGACCAACACCAAGCCGACCGATGCCGAGAAGCGGGCCGCTTTCAAGAACCTGCTGCACCCCAAAAAGGAGGACTGACCTATGGCAACTAAGATGCTGAGTGAAAAGCTGGGCGAGGTCGAGTACGACAACCTGATCGTGGGGCTGACCCCGCCCAAGCGCGTCGGTGCTGGCAAAATTGCCAGTGTCGGCAGCAAGGAAGCTACCTACACCCGCGGAACTGTGTTCGCAAAGAGTGCAAAGGACGGCAAGCTGTACATTCTGGGCAGTACCGCCGCTTCTGGCGACACGCTGACCGCAGATTGCATCCTGACCGACGAAGTGACCGTTCCGGCCACCGGCGATGCAACCACCACCGTTTATCTGGCGGGCTGTTTCAACCCCGACAAACTGGTGGTCAAAGACGAGTACACCATGACCGAAGCGGACAAGAGCGCACTGCGTATGAACGGCATTGCAGTCCTGCCCGTGACTGAGATGTGAAAGGAGGATACATACAATGGCTGAGATTCTTCTGAATTTCTTCGACAACATCATTCTGGCAGCAGCCGTTGAAGAGGTCGTCCCGGCGGTCGGCTTCTTCAAAGATCGCTATTTCCCGACCGGTGCAGGTGACATTTTCAAGGCCGACAAGGTTATTACCGAGTACCGCGACGGCGACCGCAAACTGGCCGCGTTTGTTGCTCCCCGTGTTGGCGACATTCCCATGACCCGCCGCGGCTATGAGATCACCAGCATCCAGCCCGCCTACATCGCACCGTCCCGTCTGTTGACGCTGGACGAGCTGACCAAGCGCGGCTTTGGCGAAGCAATCTATCCCGGTATGGACGAGCAGCAGAGAGCCGCCCGCCTGCTGGTGGATGACATGGCCGACATGGATGCCCGCATTACCCGCCGCGAAGAGTGGATGGCTTCGCAGACCATGATTAACAACGGCTGCGATATGGTGGAGTACATCGACGATGTGACGCAGGGCGACACCAAGCAGGTGCGCTTCTTCACCGGCGAAAAGAGCGACCACCTGTATACCGTGGCAAAGAAGTGGAACGAGACTGGCGGCGATTATCGCAGCGATGTGCGTAATATGTGCCGTATGCTGTCCGCTCGTGGCCTGCCTGCCGCCGATCTGATCCTCGGAACGGATGTTGCTGATTATATCCTGACCGATGAAGCAACCCAGCGGCTTCTGGACAAGAACAGCGGTATCATCACCGGCGAGATTCGCCAGCAGCTTTCCAAGTACGACGGTGTTGTGCTCATGGGTACTCTGAACTTCGGCGGCTTCATGCTCACCGTGTTCAGCGTTGATGAAACCTACTCCGACGACAACGGCGTGACGAAGAAGTATTTCCCTGCCGATGCTGCCATGGTGACTGCTCCCAACTGCGGCCACATGATGTACGGCTCCATCACCCAGATGGATTACGGTCAGGTGAACTACTCGACCTATGCTGCAAAGCGTGTTCCGAAGTTCGTCGTGGATCAGGACAAGGACACCCGCAAGCTCCGTCTGGGCTGTCGTCCTCTGGCCGCTCCCAAGAACAGGAACCCGTACATCTTCGCCGCAAACGTGGTGGGCTAAACCGGAAAGGAGCAGCTACATGAAGATCGTTCAGATCATCGCCGGTGGTTACGGCCACCGCCCCAAGGCACACGCCCCCGCCAAGCTGATTATGGCGGGGGAATTTGTTTACCTTGATGATGCCGAAGCCGACCGCCTTGTGCAGCAGGGCGTGGCAGTCTATGGAGAACCGGACGAGGAAACCCGCGAGATCGTGGAACAGGCAGATGCCGACAGCGATGTGCCTGAACCGCAGCCCGCAGCGGAGGACAAACCGACCCGCAGAAAGGCCCGCAAGACCTCCGCGGAGTAACGGGTGCAACCATGACCGACTTTCTGGAAATGGCAATGGCCGACATTGACGAGGTTTTCTTTCAAGAGTTTGTCGAAAAGCACACCATCGACGGAGAAGAGTTCGATGTTGTGCCGTATGAGGTAGACCTGAGAGAACGCAAATCGCACTGGGAAGCCGGAGCCAAACAAAACTTCGACCAAGGCTTGTACATTTCGCAAAAGCAATTTTTTGTCCGGGCGGAAGATTATGGTCCCGCTCCGAAAATCGGGAAACCGATGGAGTATGACAACATCACATACTCGGTGAAAAACTGCCAGACGGAACATGGCTTGTATCTGGTCACATTGGAGAGGGTGCGGCAGTAATGGCAAAAGCAATCTACGATGTGCAAGTGCCGAACATCGGTGAGGTGGAACGTGCGCTCGGTGATCTGCATGACAAGGCTCCCAGAGCCATGAAAAATGCAGTAAATCAGACCGCAACGAGAGCCAAGAACATGATGGTGCGGCAAGCACGGCTTCGGTACGCCGTCAATTCCGCCGGTCGCCGTCACCTGAATGCGTTGAAAATCCGCAACAGGGCGACGACGCAGAACCCCACGGCGGAGATTTTTATTTCCAGCCGCCGAAACGATCTGGGCGATTTTCAGTCAAACCCGGCTGTTCCTCACATGGGAATAAGCTGGGTTTTGTCGCCTGAGTTCCACACCTCCCGTGTCTTGAAGAAAAATCCGATGACCCCGCTGACCGGCGGACAGACCGATTACGGTCAGGCGAGTAAGGGCTTTCTGGTGAAGTTCGACAGTGGACACGTTGGCATGGTGCAGAGGATTCTCGGTCGTCCGGCGACAAACCCGAAATCGACAAGATGGAGGAACAGGAACGGCATTGTAGAAAAACTCTACACCATGTCCAGCCCGTCGGCCAGTGCTATGCACAGTACGGTATGGCGGGAAGAGGTGGAGCCGGACAGCGAGATCATCTTGCAGGAGCGGTTACAGCATGAGGTGTCCAAGATTCTGCTGCAAGCCGGGAGGAAAGCAAAGTGAGAGAAAGCAACTATACGCCGGTTGACGCTGTGAAGTGTCTGCACGAAGAGCTTGAAAAACTCTTTGAGGGCAAGACGTTCAGCGGTCAGGGCAAAGATAAGCCGCTCAACATCTTCGACTTTGAATTTCCAACCGACTTCGGCAACGACGAAGATGTGGACACAGTAGCCGCCGCCGCCCCGTTTATTCTGGTCAAGGCCGCAGGTTGGAGCATCGACAAGATGGAAGAGCCGGAACTGGTGGACATGAGCCTGATTATTTGTACATACCAGACACCCAGCCGCAATAAGGCGGAGGGAGCGCGGGACATGAAAGCCCCGGCGGTGCTGGATTTGTACAACATCATGCAGGATTTGGCCCAGCATTTCCGCGTCTACAACGTCTTTGGCGATTACTTCAACGTGCTGCTCCCCATTGATTGTGCGATCCAGCAGGATAACACAAGTCCGTACTACTTCGCTACCGTGCAGATGGACGTGACCTGCCCCAGCATGAGCAGCGAGAACAACCCGGAAATTGAGGTGTTAATATGAGCGAGAGAAAGCAGACCGCCGCAGAGAATACCGCAGCGGTGGAAAAGACCGGCCCTGTTGTGTACTGTGGCCCGTCCGTAAAGAACACTGTGAAGCAGTTTACCGTGTACAGCGACGGCGACGCGCTGCCGGACGCGGTGGCTGACTTCCTGAACAGAATCCCGGCGGCACGGGGCCTGATGGTTCCCATCGCCGACTTCGCAAATACTCGCGCAGCTCTGGAAAACCCCAAGAGCGGCGCGGGTATTATTTTTGCCGCGGTTAAGGCGGCACTGAACTAAAGGAGGGAGTAACGCATGGCAGTTTATAAGCATGGCGTTTACGTCACTGAGCAGCCGACCGGTGTTGTTGCACCGGTACAGTCTACCGCTGGTTTGCAGGTGGTGATCGGTACTGCGCCGATCAACCGCGCCAGCGACCCCTATCACTGCACCAACACCCCAATGCTGGCAAACACCCTGAAAGGTGCGACCGCAGCGGTCGGTTATAGCAACGACTACGACAAGTACACCATCTGTCAGAGCATGGGGGCCTGTTTCAAGGTGATGGGCGTTGCGCCGGTGATCCTGATTAACGTCCTCGACCCCAACAAGCACAAGAAGGACATGGCAGAAACCACCGTGCAGGTCAACAGTGGCGTTGCAACTGTGGAGCAGAAAGACATTCTGCTGGACAAGCTGGTTGTCAAGTCCGCATCTACGACCCTGACCGCTGGCACGGACTACACCGCAGCCTTTGACGATGACGGTTATGTGACCATTGCCATCATCCCCGGCGGAAAGGCCGCGAGCGCAACCAGCCTGACCGTGAGTGGTGTGCAGATCGACCCCGATGCCGTTACCGCCGCCGACATTGTGGGCGGTGTGAATGCCAAGGGCGTAGAAACCGGCATGGAGGTAATCCGTCAGATTTACCCCGCGCTGAACATGACCCCCGGTATTCTGCTGGCTCCCGGTTGGTCGGAGAATGCTACCGTTGCCGCTGGCTTGCAGGCGAAAACCGGCAACATCAACGGCGTGTTCCGGGCTGTTTGTATCGTGGATATTGACAGCTCTGCCACAGGCGCAACCACCTACACCGAGGTAAAGCAGCAGAAAGAGAAGCAGGCGGTCACTAGCCCGAACTGCTACCCTGTCTGGCTGTATGCCAAGGTGGGCGATGTGGTCTATGCCGGTTCTGCTATGGCCGCTGCACTGACCGTGGCGACCGATGCAGCCAATGGCGACATTCCCTATGTCAGCCCGTCCAACAAGACGCTGGCAATCTCCGCCGCCTGCCTGAAAGACGGCACGGAAGTGCTGCTGGATCAGGAGCAGGCAAACGTCGTCAACTCGTTCGGCGTGGCAACGTGGCTGAACATGAACGGCTTCCGTCTGTGGGGCAACAATACGGCCTGCTACCCCGGCAACACCGACCCCAAGGATCGCTGGTTCAGCGTCCGCCGCTTTATGAGCTGGGACGATAACACGTTCATTCAGACCTACTTCCAGAAAGTCGATGATCCGCTGAACAAAAGGCTTATCGAAGCTCTGGTGGACAGCGAGAACGTGCGCGGCAACAGCTTTGTTTCCCGCGGCATCTGCGCCCGCCATGAGATTCAGTACATCGAGAGCGAGAACCCGACCACCTCGCTGCTGAATGGTTGCATCACGTTCCACAAGTACCTGTCCCCGTTCAACCCGGCGGAGGACATCGAAGAGCTGGTGGAGTTCGACCCCAACGCGATCTCTGACGCGCTGGGCGGTTAAACGAGAAAGGAGGATATGAGTTATGGCACTGGATACTAACCTGACCCCGGAAATTGTCAACAGTTTCAACGTCTATATTGACGGCGTGAAAGCCATCGGCACGGCCCCGGAGATCACCCTGCCGCAGATCACCTCGGAAACTATTGATGTTTCCGGTTCTGGCATCCTCGGCAAGATCAGCGCACCGAACATCGGCCAGTTTGAGAGCATCGAGCAGGAGGTTTCTTTCAACCTCGTGTATTCGAGCTTTGTCAACGTGCTGTCCCCGAAGCGTCAGGTCAATCTGACTTTCCGTGTGGCGCAGCAGGCGGTCGATAAGAGCCTTGGCTATGCCTACAAGGGCCTGCGAATCGTCGAGATCGGTCGTGTCAAAGAGTTCACTCCCGGCAAGATCAAGGCGGGCGAGGGCATGGAAGCAAAGGTCAAGCTCGAATTGACGTACCTCATGATCGAGAACGACGGCGAAGAGATTATCGCCATCGACAAACTGAACGGTATCTACCGTGTGCAGGGTGAGGATATGCTGGCGGATGTTGCCGCCCTGATCTGATCCCAAAGGAAACGAATGACCGCCCCGAAAGACCGGGGCGGTCAATTTTTTGTATCTGACAGAAAGGAAACTTCATCATGGAGAAGAACATTTCTACCGCCGCAGAGCAGACCGAAACCGCAGAGGTCAAGAAGAACCCGAAGATCATCGAGCTGGCCCGTCCCTATAAGTTCGACGACAAGGAGTATACCGAGATCGACCTGTCCGGTCTGGACGGCCTGACCATCAAGGACGCGGTGCTTATCATCAAGAAGCTGTACAACGAGGGTGAGTTGGCCGCGATGATTACCCCCGAAACTGCCACCGCATACACCGACGCTCTGGCCGCAGCAGCAACGAAGCTCCCCATTGAGTTCTTCCAGCTACTTCCCATCGGCGCAAGCAAAAAGGTACGCCAGACCGTACAAGCATCCCTCCGCAGCGCGACGGCAGAGAACGGCGACGACAAGGACGATCATAGCCACGTCATGAAGTTCGGCAAGCCCTATACCTACAAGGGCGAAACCTACACTTCCGTTGATCTGTCCGGTGTCGCCAACATGACCGGCATGAATGTCCGTCAGGCGGAGAACCGCATGGAGGAAGAGGACATTCGCGCAGCAGAAAAGACCCTGAACTACTACTACTGCTGCCTGATCGCTTCTATGGCGACCGGCAAGGATGTTGCGTTCTTCCTCGGCCTGCCCCTGTCGGAAGCTGTGCAGCTCCGCGCAGGTGTCAACCACAAGGATTTTTTCGCTTAAAGGGCGGCTACAAAACAATCAGAAAGGCGGCGATAGCTCTCGCCACAGTCACGCACACAAGCGCAGATTTTTACCTGAACTTGCCTGTGCGTGAGCTGGTGGAGATTCACGGGGAGGTTGCGGAGGAATGGCAAAAAATCAAGAACTAGAGCTTTCCATCCTGATCGGCGGTCACGTTGACAACTCACTTGCGCAGGCGGTGAAGTTGGCGAACACGCAGATCGGGAGCATTGCAAACGGCGCATCGAAGTTCGCGGAGAATATCGCCAAAGGTGCAGTAGTCGCCGCCGGTGGCATAGCCGCAGCCGTGGTCGATACCACGAAAGAATCGGTTTCGTTTGAAAGCGAAATGCTGGATGTGACGAAGTACGTTAGCGGACTGACGGACGACAGCGGAAAAGTCATTCGTAGCAACTACGAAGAAATGTCGAAAGACATTCTTGATTTGAGCACGGATATTCCGTATACCGCCGAAGAACTGACCCGTCTTGCGGCTGCTGCCGGTCAGTCTGGTAAGAGCATGGACGACCTGATAAGTGACGGCTTCCTGCGTGATGTTGCTGAAATGGGAACGGCTATGGACATTTCCGCAGATCAGGCGGGCGACTGGGCCGCAAAGTGGGAAGTGGCTTTCGACATAAACCACGATCAGGTTATGGAGCTGGCTGACCAGATCAACTATCTGGGGGCGCATTATGCGACGACCGCCGCAGAAATCGCCCAGACGGTGAATGACACCGGTTCTCTCGGCCAGATCGCCGGTATGGACGTTGCAAGTACGGCGGCTCTGTCTACGGCACTTCTGGCAATGGGTGTTGACTCCGGTAAGGTTGCAACGTCTATTCGCCGGATGTACACAAACCTCTCGATGGGATCAAAGGCGACCGACGCACAGGCGGCGGCATTTGAACAGCTCGGCTTTACTGCGGAACAGTTTGCAAAGGATATGCAGACGGATGCACCGGCAGCAATAAAGAGCCTGTTCACGGCCATTGGAAGCCAGCCGAAAGACAAACAGGTTGGCTATCTGAAAACGCTGCTCGGCCAATGGGCCATTGAATCCGGTGCAAAGCTGACCGGAAACCTTGACCTGTTCATAAAGACGCTGGACGATGTGGGCGATGCTTCTAAATACAACGGCAGTATGTACAAGGAGTTCTTGCTGAAATGCGAAACCTCCGAATCTGTACTGACGATGTTGAGCAACGCATGGCGGGCTGTCCGCATCGAAGTCGGAAACAACTTCCTGCCTATTCTGAAAGACGTTGCCGGGTTCGGCATCGAGAAGATCAACGACTTCCGCGCAGCCCTGCCGGATATAACGGCACGGGTAAAGGAAGTAATCGAATACCTGCTGAACAATGGCGACAAGGTAGCCGCCACGCTCGGCGGCATCGGCGCGGCGTGGGCCGGTATGCGGTTTGCGCCGCAGATTCTTCAAGTCGTCAGCGGGGTCACAAAGGGAGTGAGCGGGGCCGCTACCGGCGGCGGGAAGATTTTCAACGGCATCCGCACCATCGCCAGCGGCATGAGCTACGGCGCACAGATGGCGGGCATCCAGTCCCCGTCCATCGGCCCGCAGCCGCAAAACTCGTTCCTGAAAAATATTGCGACTAAGGCGAACGGTGCGGGTGTTGGCCTGTGGGCTACACTGAAAAACTTTACCGGCCTGACAAAGAACGATGGAAAAACAAAAATCGACTTTGTTCGAGACGTTATGGGCGCATCGGAACGCGGGCAGACCATCCGGCAGAGCTTCCCGGCTCTGAACCGAATTGCGGTTGCCGCAGGTGATGTGGGGAAAACCCGGATCGGAACGGCGGTTACAAATCTTCCCGGAACCATTGCGAAACAGGGCGTTGGCTTCCTGAACAGCCTGAACATCGCTCCCGGATCGAAGTTTAACAGCGTGATCTCTAGTATGGCGGCAAGCACCGCTATGACGAAAGGTAATGCGTCTCTATCGGCACTCGGAAGCGTTTTTGCGCAGACGGGAGCCGGAAAGAAGCTGTCCGGGATGGCGGCGAATGTTGGTACATTCCTGTCCGACATTCCCGGCGGGATCAAAGGCGGCATTGCAAAGGGTGGCGTGAATTTCCTGAACGGATTGAACATTGCCCCCGGTTCTAAGCTGAACAGCGTGATCTCTAGCATGGCGGCAAGCACCGCCACGAAGAGCGGCGGCGCAGCGTGGACGCAGATCAAGGGCATTGCGGGTCAGACGAAAGTTGGCAAGGCTGTGTCCGGCGTGGCGGACTTCGGCGGCAAAGCGTTCGGTCTGGGTAAAGCTGTGGCATCGCCCGTCCTGAAAGGCGGCTTCAACATCTTCGCGGGCCTTATGTCCACATTCGGCCCGGTGATCGCCGGTCTTGGTTCTGTGATCGCGGTGGTCAGCCTGTTGGGAGATCACTTCGAGGACATTCGCCAGATCATCGGACAGGTGTTTGGCGAAAAGGGCCTGACGCTCTTTGATGGATTCACCGGGAAAGTGCAGGGCATCGCAGGGAACATCCACGACACATTGGCCGGTGCGTTCTCACTGGAAAACCTGCAAAATATCCAGCAGAGTTTGAGCGGGAAAAGCATCTTCGGCATCGACGATCTGGGAACTACGTTCGGCGCGGTGATCCCGATTATCGAGTCGGTAAAGGGTTTGATCGGTCAGATCGTAGACCTCGGCGTGAACCACATTAAGCCGCTGTTGGCAGATGTGTTGAGCTTCGCGGTAAACGATTTGTTCCCGGCGGTGTCGCCGCTGATAAGCATGATTATCAGTCTGGTCGGCACGACCCTGATAAATGCGATCAAGCTGGTGGTCGATGTGATCCACGGACTGCTGCCGGTGATAGAGCCTGTGATTCAGTCCATCGTTGGGCTGATAAAGGGCATCGTATCGGTGACGGTCACGGTCGTCAACGGCATCATTCGCGCCCTAAATAGCTTCTCGTTCACGGTTCCCCAGTGGCTTGAACACGTTCCGGTGGCGAAGAACTTCGCCGGTCAGACGTTCGGCTTCAACCTGTCGGAAGTGGCAATGCCCGCTTTCGCCAACGGCGGCTTTACCCGTGGAGTGAGCATCGCCGGTGAAGCTGGAACGGAAGCTGTTATTTCTTTCAAGCCCAGCGTCCATGACAGCAACGTGGAAAACTGGGTGCGGGCTGGCCGTATGCTGGGCGTGTCTGGTGAGGACGCGACCCGCGCAGCTGGTGTGCAGAACGTCCAGTATTTTGCGAACGGCGGCTTCACCGACGGAAGCAAGGAAAAGCTGGACAACTTGATCGACTTCTCCAAAGCCTATGCCGACTACGCCCTGCGCTCCAACGGCATCAAATCCACCGGTGATGTGGTGTCGATGATGTGGACGGTGGCGAACAACGCCATGTCCGGGGACGGCTCTTTGGAACTGGTGGCGACCAGTATCGCCGCCGACGTTGCACCCATCATCCTGAACAAGTATCTGGGAAGCGACAGCACGGTAACAAAGGCCGTAACGGAAGCGGCCAAGACCTACAACGGCGGCACGGTGCTGTCGAGCTGGCAGGATGGTGTCTTGACCGACACTGGAACGCCGCTCTATATGCTGCCGCAGCAGGACGCGGCACAGCCGCCCGCCGCAGAAACGCCAGATGTTCCGGCTGAAACGCGCCAGACCGCGAAAGACTTTGCAGAGAACAGCGCAAGTGCAACGGGCAACGAGAAGCTGGACAACTTGATCGACTTCTCCAAAGCCTATGCCGACTACGCCCTGCGCTCCAACGGCATCCGCACGGCGGGGGACGCTGCATCCCTGCTGTGGACGGTCGCCAACAACTCGCTGGCCGGTGACGGTTCTCTGGCTCTGGCGGCTACCAGCATTGCCGCCGACGTTGCCCCGCTGGTGCTGAATAAGTATTTTGGCGGGGACAGCACGATCACCTCTATGCTGACCGAAGCGGCCAAGACCTACAACGGCGGCACGGTGCTGTCGAGCTGGCAGGATGGTGTCTTGACCGACACTGGAACGCCGCTCTATATGCTGCCGCAGAGGGACACCGAGAAAACCCTGCCGGATATGCCGTCCAGTGCTTACCGCGCTGCGGGCGGCGGAAACGAAAGCTCCAACAGCGTCAAGGATTCCCAGTTTGTTTTTGCACCGCAGATCACCGTTGGAAACGATGCAAAGGCGGAGGAAATCGAAAGAATGATGCGGGAAATGTTCGAGCAGTTCAAGCGCGAAATGCGCGAGGAAGAGCGCGAACAGGGCCGTGTCAAATATGCTTCGTAAGGGGGTGGCCTGATGGCGTACACGACAAAGAGCGGCGACACTTGGGACGGCATTGCGAAATCCGTCTACGGTGACGAGCTGAAAGCCGATGTGCTGATGGCCGCAAACCGGGAGTACATCGAGATTTACAGATTCGATTCCGGCATTGAGCTAGTCACGCCGGACATTGAAGAAGAGGTGGCGGCAAACGATAACCTGCCGCCGTGGAAAAGGTAGGTGGTGATATATATGATTGCGATTCAGCCCAGAAAAACGATCCTGAAATTGGAGTACAACGACACCGATATTTCCGGGGACATTTCCGGGGATGTGGAGAGCTTCACCTATAACGACCGGGGAGCAGATTCGAGCGACAGCATTTCCATCAAGGTAAACGCGGTGGATGATAAGTGGATCAACTCGTGGTTGCCGGATAAGGAAGCTGTGCTACACCCGACACTCTGCACGAAAAACTGGATCGTGCAGGGTGACAGCACCCCGCTTGACTGCGGGACGCTGGTGGTGGACGATCTCAGCTATTCCGCTGGGCCGTGTGTGCTGACCATCGGCGCGGTGGCCCGTCCGAACGGAACGAGCTTTCACGAAAAAAACCAAGAGTGCGTCTGGAAAAAGACCTCCATCAAGCGCATCGCTCAGACCATTGCCGACCGGTACGGGCTGGGGTGCAGCATGGATGCCGAGGACGTGGACATTGCGTTGAAAGAGCAGGACGACACGGATAGTTCGTTCCTGCAAAAACTTTGCAGCACCTATGGCCTGATCCTCAAAACCTACCGGAGAAAAATCTGGATTTTTGATCGTGAGCAGTACAAGAAAAAGGATGCAGTAGCAACCTTTACCCCGGCGGACATTGTGCCTAACTCTTTGAGCTGGAACACAACGCTTTCCGGGACGTACACCGGCGGAGAGTTCACCTACTCGAACCAAAAAAAGAAAGTCAACATCAAGGTCACAATCGGTACTGCCGACAGGATGCTGAAACTGAACCAGTATGCGTCCAGCGAAGCGGACGCAAAAAGGCAGCTTCAAGCGGCCATCGACAACAAGAACCATTCGGCCACGACCATTTCTTTTTCGACGATGGGAAACCTGAGTCTGTGTTCGACCATGTGCATCAATATAAAGGGACTAGGGAAACTGAACGGGAAGTATTACATGGACACCGTGAGCCACACGCTGAACAAATCTTCCGGTCTGGTGACGAAAGTTTCTGCAAGCAGAGTGGGAGGGTAACAGCATGAGCAGCGTTATCCGAATTGGCTCTGTGTCCAAGGTGAACTACGAGGACGGAACCATTGAGGTTACATACGAGGATCGCGCCGATTCGGTCACGGATGAAATCTGCATGGTTTCCAATGCCATGTACCGGATGCCGGTCGTAGGCAAGCTGGTCTGCGTCCTCCACAACTCCGACAGTCAGGAAATGGGAACGTGCATCGGCACGATCTGGAATGAGGACAACAAGCCCGTCGAGGGCAAGAAAGGCCGCTACCGGCACGACTACAACGACGAGCAGGGAAAAGCATTTGAGCAGTACGACGGCGACACCGGCGACTATACGGAAACCATCGACGGCAATGTGAAAGAAACCGTTGGGAAGAACGTGGAGTACACCGTCAAGGGTGACATGACTTTCAAGGTGGGAAGTTCCACCGTAAAGGTGTGTCAGAACGGAACGGTTGAGATCAAGGGCGTTACGCTGAACTTCAACGGAACGACGGTGAACATCAAGGGATCGACCGTGAATATCTCTGGTGGCTCTGGCGATTGCAAGATCAACGGCATTTCTCTGGTAAACCACAAGCACACTCATTCTGGTGCGGCCACGGCTGGCCCGTATGTTGTTGCTGGCGAAACCGGAACTCCGACACCGTAAGGGGGTGATCCTATGGCATGGGGAAGCATTGGATGCTATGCGGGACTGATATTTACGGTATCAAGTTGGCGTGTCTTGACACCTGACAAAATAAACGGAAGCACATCAAGCAACTGGGCCACGCACAGTGTAATCGGCGGCAAAGACAAGAGCGAGTACACGGGGCCGGGTTTGAAGTCGTACCAGTTTGAAATCCAGTTGGTTTCAAAGCTGGGCGTGAACCCGCGCAAAATCTTTGACGCACTCATGAAGCACTGTGAAGCTGGAACGATTGACTACTTCATCCTGAACAACAAACCTATGTCGCAGAATCCGTTCAAGTTGACAAAGGTGACGACGGGATGGGGTGCGGTGCATCGTTTCTGGGGACTGAAAGACGGTAAGGTTACTTTGACGTTGGAGGAATACGCACCGTGAGCGACGATATTGAAACTATGACGCTTGGCGGCTTCGACGTTGAGATTGAGCCGTCTGGCAAAACCGAAGAACTGGATATTTACAACTGTCTGCTGACACTCTATGGCAGCAAAGAGGGAGAACAAGCCCTTGACCGGGAGTTTGGCTTGAACATGGAATGTTTGAGTTTGCCCGCCGAAGCTGCACAGGCGATGCTCACGGCAGAGATCATTCGCAAAACAAAGAAGTACGAGCCGCGGGCGGAAGTGCTGGAAGTGGAGTATGAAACGAGCCACAGCCAGCAAGGACGCATCCGGCCAAAGGTGGTGGTACAGATTGTCTAACATTGCCGAGTTTGCCGATATACCGGAGTACAGCGTTACCGGAAACCTTACGTTGCAGGATGTAAGCAATCTGGTGACGGAAATCTATACCCGGAACTATAAGGCCGTGAACGGTACGGCCCCGCCCCTGAACAAAGCAGACCCGATTATGCTTACCCTGAAAAGCATGACGGAGCTGTACTACATGATGATTCAGATTGCGGAGAAGCGCACCCGCTGTGCGCTGCTGAAAACAGCGACCGGCGCAGAGCTGGACAACATGGGCTTGCCGTTTGGCGTGAAGCGCACCCCGGCAACCTATGCAACGGTGACGGTTCGCTTTACGCTGTCTGCCGTTCAGAAAACCGTTGCCATGATCCCGCAAGGAACCCGCGTCAGAACTGCCGCGGGGGTTTATTTTGCCACAATGGACTATGCACAGATCGACATTGGCAAGACCTATGTGGATGTGCTGGCACAGGCCGAAGTGGTAGGCGCGGGCGGCAACGACATTCCGCCCGGTGTTGTTGATACACTGGTTGATGCCATTCCGTATGTGGCGGCGGTGGAGAACACCGACACCAGCAGCGGCGGCGCAGACGTGGAGAGCGACGACAGCCTGACCCGTAGAATCTGGCTTTCTCCCACGACCTACTCCTGCGCTGGCCCAAAGGACGCTTACGAGTTCTGGGCTATGTCGTTTCGGTCGGACGTAGAGAGCGCAATCGCTGTCAGCCCGCGGGACGTGGCCTGCACGGTGTACATTTTCTTCATGCTGACCGGCGGCAAGATGCCGAGCGAAAAGGATATGAGCGAAATGCAAACGTATCTGATGAACGAAGCCCGCCGCCCTATGACAGACCGCGTAATCTGCAAAGCACCGGAAGAGGTGGAATATTCCATCGACTTCACCTATTACATCGGATCTGGAAATTCCAAAGGAGCAAGCATCGTTCAGGAGAGCGTGGCAAAAGCGGTGGAGGAATTTCAGGAGTGGCAGCGTTCCATTGGTCGGGACATTAACCCGATGGAGCTGATCGCCCGCCTGCGGGCCGCTGGCGTGAAGCGAGTGGAGCTGCGCCAGCCGGTCGATAAGGTGATCGAGAACGGAATGGATTCGGGAAAAGCCGTTGTGCAAATTCCGAAACTGAGCGGAACGCCGACGATCATCTACGGAGGTATCGAGGATGATTAACCTGCGGGACGCAAGGATAACGGACGGCCTGCCGCGGATTGTTGCAGAACAGCCGTGGGCGCAAGTCCTGTCCGCTGTCTACGGAGAATTGCAAGACAGGATGTTTGAATATCTCGACACCGGCATGACGTTCTCCGAAGTGGACACCTGCGACGAGGGTGTGCTGGATCAGATGGCCGTTTACCTCAAAATCGAGTGGTACGACTCCACCGCCGACGTGGAAACAAAGCGGAGAATCGTCCGAACGGCGATTGAGATTCAGCGGTACGCCGGTACGGTCAAGGCCGTCCGGGAACAGGCAAGTGCCGTGTACCCTGATTCCGAGGTAGAAGAGTGGTTCGACTACGGCGGCACTCCGGGCTTCTGGCGGCTGAACGTCAACATTACGGAAGCGGCGGCGCAGTATCACACCATCCGGGAAATGGAGGACTTGCTGGGCTACACCAAACGCCTGTCTGCTCACCTTGAACAGATCAGCTACATGGTGCGGCACAGCATCGGCGTTGGCGTGACGGTGGAGTGCATGGCTTACAAAGTGCCGGAGTGCGGTATTCCGTACTGCGGAACATACTGGAAGCCCGCCCAACTGGGCTACTCGACCGGCGCAGAGCTGGACGCAGCGGCGAACACCGGAGTGTTCCTTGCGTTCCCGAAAATCACCGGCACAATCCCGGAGGTGGCGACGAAAGGTTGGAGCGCAGGACAAGAGCTGCAAACCACCCCGGCGGTGGATGGCTACCCCATCACCCCGGCGGAAACCGGTAGCGGCGTGACCGGCGACCTGCCCGTTACCAGCACAAAGGGCTACACCGCCAATATGCCGCTTTACTCTGAAACCAGAGTGGAAGCATTCACCGGAAGTCCGGGAGAAGCGGGCGATTCGACCACCGGCACAAAGCCGAGCGCGGCAACGCTGGGAACCAGCGCAGCGGCCACGGCGGGCGGTCAGGTGAAAGTCGAAGCGTTCAAGATCACGCCGCGTGTCTGCGGCAAGACCTACCTGTAACAAGCTGCAACAGCCCGCAAGGGCTTTTTCTTTTGCAGAGAAAGGAGAAAGAGGATGGCTTTTTTTACGGATAATTTTCTGAATAACCGCCGCGCTGAACTGCTGCGGGCGGTCACTCGCTTCCAGTACCAGCTCAACAAGAGCACTTGGGTTGACGGCGAGATCAACAGCAAGGAGATTGCCGGGACTGCCGTGGTGGTCTATGTCAATGCACCGAGTTCCGGTGCAAAGGACACGATCACCGGTGTGCGCGTCTACGACAACAACGGTGTGCTGGCCGGGAGCCAGAGCGTGAGCCTGTCCCGCGACAGCATCAACGCCGGTCTGCTGCGGTTTACGTTCCCGCTGGTCGAGGTCGAACCCGAAGTGCTGCGGCTGGCGGAAGCAAACGCAGAACTGGAAAAGACTTTCTGAGCAAGGAGGGATAGAAGAAAATGCTGATGTTTAAGAGAACCTTTTGGCGCAACCATGTTGAGGATCAGGACGGCAAGGTTATCCAGCAGGGTACATTGCTGGAACAGGATCAGTTCAACCGTATGGAGGTTGGTATCTCTGATTCCAACATGGCGGCGAACATCATCCACATTATGCTGCTCTGGTTCGGTCGTCGTCTGGGTGTGCTGGAAACGTCCAGCAACAGCCACGACACCGACATTGCCAGCATCAAGACCCTGAACGGCCAGCAGGACACCCGGCTGGCCGCACTGGAAAAGACCACCGGCAGTCACACTACGGACATTGCCAGCATGAAGAACACCGACACGCAGCAGAACAGCCGCTTGTCTGCGCTGGAACCGGAGGTGGCGGCAGAAGTCAAAGAGGTGACGCTGAAAAACGGCAGCAAGTGGCCGTTCGGGATCAACGAGGTCAGCGTGGGACTGGCAAAGACCCGAAAGAATGCCAACTATGGCGTGGACGTGTACGTTAAGAGCTACACCGGCGGGCGGCTGGGGGACATTACCGTGTCCGGTAAGCTGACCAACGGTTTCAAGCTGAAACATGACGGCTCTGCTCAGACCGTCGTGGTCGTTGTGAGAGTAACGGGAGGTATGAACTGATGAATGTTATCGAACTGAACGAGGGCAGAAAGGTTGAGTATGAGCTGCGCGGCACGAAGCTGGACTTCGCAGACGGCACTCTGACCATGAACCTTGCCAAGTACCAGCGTGACTACCCTGTGACCAAGACCATCACCGGCGATGCCGAGGGCAATCTGCTGATCGACGGCAGCGACAGCCGATTCTATGTCGCAGAGGTAGAAATCCCCGCAATCGAGTATGAGGACGTGGAGGTTGAGGGCGAAGCCGAAAACGCTACCATGACCGAAGCTGTGGAGGGTGAAACCGAAGCAGCAGAGGACACCACGGCGGAAGATACCGCCCACAAGACCCACATCGAGCGCAAGGCCAAGCCGCTGAACACCGACGACGTGACCCTGCGCCTGTGGTCTATCGAAGATTTTGACATTCTGTAAGGGAGGAAAAGACTATGGCAACTAACTTTGATGCTACCCGCCTTGCGGTGCAGACTGCATTCCCCACCAATGACCTGCTCTTTGACGACAAGGAAATGCCGTCCATCCATGTGTTTATCCCGAAGTTCCGCCTGTGCGATGTGCTGTCCACCCAGAGCACCGAAACCCACCCGGCGTTCATCGTGAACGGCAAGGAGATTGACGGCTTCTGGTTTGGCAAGTATCAGAGCACCTGCACCGACACTGGCCGCGCATACAGCCTGCCCGCAGAAGATCCCACCGTGTCCCATCCGCTTGACTGGTTCGTGACCCAGACCAACGCCAAGGGCGCGGGCTGGCACGAGATCAGCAATGCAGAGTGGGCGGCGGTCGCACTGTGGTGTCACAAGCACGGTTGTGAGCCGAAAGGCAATAACAACTATGGCAAGGACAGCTCCGAAACCTACTACGAAGCAATCCCTGTCCCCGGTGTGCAGGACAACGGCAAGACTGCCCGTGTCCGCACCGGCACTGGCCCGCTGCCGTGGAGCCACAACGGGCGCATGGACGGCATCTGGGACATGAACGGTAATATTTGGGAGTGGTGCATCGGTCTGCGTCTGGTCAAGGGCGAGTTGCAGATCATCCCCAACAACAACGCCGCCGACAACAGCGTGAGCAACAGTGCATCCAGCAGCGCATGGCGGGCAATCAAGGCCAGTGACGGCTCTCTGGTTGCACCGGACGGCAACGGCACGACTACCGGAACCATCAAGCTGAACCGAGTAAACAATCACTGGGAGTGGGATACCACAATCAGCGATTCCAAGGACGAGAGCCGCAGCGCAGCGTTCAAGGACACCACGGCTGCGGCCAGTGTTGGCGATGCTGCAAAGCTGATCCTTATGTCCCTTGCTCTGATGCCGGACACCGCGCTGACCGGTGATGGCATTGATGCAAACTATGGCGGCGATTACTTCTGGGCGAACAATGCCGCTGACGAGCGGTGTCCGTTCCGCGGCGGCGGCTGGGGCAATGGCGTGAGTGCCGGTGTGTTCAGCTTGGACCTCGGCTCTCCGCGCTCTGGTTCGTGGGCGAGCGGCGGGGGCCGTTCCGCTTTTGTAAAGCTGCCCGCTGAAGCCTGATAAGCTGACGGGCTGCGCGGTAGCGCAGACCAAAGCAAAAATAGAACATAAGGCGCGGTGGGCCAGCGGCCCGCCGCGCTGATTTTTGGAGGTGTTGACTGTGCCGAACGCAGAAGCCGAAGTGCCGCCCCAGCAGGGCGACAAAAAGAAAAAGCCTGAACCGTTCCATTTGGCGGAGAAGATCGGAGAAATGGTTGACTATGGCTACCCGCTCACAATGAGCTTTCCTCGGAAAGACCGTGAGCTGGCCGATGAACTTCGCAGAAGTATGTTGGCAATTCTCCGGTACAGCGTTGAGATAGACCGGCGATATTTCAAAAAGACCACCACGCAAAATATGGACGTGGAGCTGGCCGTATTGAGAAAGTTTGTCCGGCTGGCGGCGAGTAAGGATTTACACGGGGGCAAGTACCCGCCGCCCTTGACGATGCACCAGTATGAAACGTGGGCGAAATTCAACGATGAAATAGGCAGGCTGTTGGGCGGCTACATTGCTTCGCTCTAAAGCCTGCCGTTTTCATACGGGAACGGGTTATTTACGGCGTGTCCGATCCGCGGCGGCAACTGGAACAATGGCGAGAGTGCCGGTGTGTTCAACTTGAACCTCAACAATCCGCGCTCTAATTCGTGGACGAACAACGGGGGCCGTTCCGCTTTACACCACAAGAACATTTTTGTTCGGCGGGATTCCACGCCGGATATGGGGGCTGTGATCTACGGGTCGCAGTCGGTGTGTGGGTCTAAAGGAATCCGTTTCCGTTCCGGTCAGCACGACCGGAAAAAATATGTATTGCCGCGAAAACGGAAACGCTACGCGCGGCGCGGTGGAATTGAGGGCAGAAATGCCAAACGAAATAAACACGATTCAAAATGCGTGGAATGTGATCTGCGAGTTTGAATACCTCGTAGAAGCTGACCACTCAGCCCGCAAGGGCAAACGATACCGGGCGGAAGTGCTGGCGTTTACTGCAAATCTGGAACACAATCTGTTTCAGATTCAAGAGCAGATGATCGCCGTGGACTGTCCGCTCGGCCCATACCGGAAACTGTGGGTGTCCGTGCCGAAGAAGCGGTTAGTGATGGCCTTGCCATACTCTGACCGGATCGTGCAATGGTCACTGTACCAATACCTCAATCCGATTTACGACCGGCTATTTATTGAGGACTCCTATGCCTGTCGCAAAGGCAAGGGAAGCCACAAGGCCGCAGCACGGTTACAATACTGGATGCGGCAAGTAGACCGGAAACCGGGGCCGGGATGGTACTACCTGAAATTGGATATAAGCAAGTTCTTTTACCGGGTGAACCATGCGAAGCTACTGAAAATTTTGGCAAAGCGTATCAAAGACCCGGAGTTGATGAAGTTCCTCGGAAGCGTGGTAAACAGCAGAGCAGAGCCGTTCGGGTTGCCCCGCGGCAAAGCCCCGCAAGATACTCCGCCGGAGGAATGGTTGTACGATGTGGGGATGCCGATAGGCAATCTCACTTCTCAACTCTTCGCCAATATTTACATGAACGAACTTGACCAGTATTGCAAGCACGTTCTGAAAATCCACTACTACATCCGGTACATGGACGACATTGTGATCCTTGGGGAGAACAAGGAAACCTTGCACGAGTGGAAAGCGAAGATCGAAACATTCCTGCATGAAGAGTTGGAGCTTGACCTGAACAATAAAACCTGCATCCGACCGGTGCGGATGGGCGTGGAGTTTGTTGGTGTGCGCATTTGGCCCGCCTACATGAAGCTGCGCAAAAGCACGGTTGGCCGGTTGAAACGGGAGGTCAAGAAAATATCAGAGCTTTACGCTTCCGGGCAGATGGATGAAGAAGCGTTCAAACGCCGTGTTGCCAGTATTAAGGGGCTGCTGGAACACACGGAGAGTGAGAGTCTACGGTGGCGGCTGAACCAGATTTATCTTGATGCTGTACGGAAGTACGGAAAGACAGACCCAGAGGAAACGCTCTGGAAGGGAAAGAACGATGGAAAGAAAGTGGCCTGATCTGTGCGAAACGCTGCTCGGTAAGCTGGAAGCGGCGGGAGTAGACACGACCGCAGAACGCGGAGAGTTTGCCGTGCTGTACGCTGAGTGCTGCGCGGGCGGCTGTGGTAAGGCATTGAGCCGGAAAGGAAAAAAAGAAAATGGCAATTAACGCATATTCGCTGGCAAAGGATGGGGGCAAGAAACTGTCTGCAAACTTTACCGTGAAAGAGTTCCGTTGCAAGGATGGGACTGATCCCATCTTTATTGATGATGCTCTTGTGAAGCTGTTGCAGAATATCCGGGATCACTTCGGAAAGGCCGTGACGATCACAAGCGCATATCGCACTGCCGCCCACAACAAGGCGGTCAAGGGCGCAACGTATAGCCAGCATTGCTACGGCATGGCGGCAGATATTCGGGTGCGGGGCGTGGCCGTAGAAACGGTTGCGGCCTACGCCGAAACTCTGCTGAAAGATACCGGCGGCATTGGACGTTATCCCGTGAAGAACGGTCGCCCTGCTGGTTGGGTACATATCGACACCCGTGCGGTAAAGAGCCGTTGGGTTGGTTAAGAGTAGGAGGAAAACAGTATGGAGAACATTCTGAAAGTTTTTCTGATGGCATTCCCTGAATGGCTGGCTGTCATCTTTATGGTGGTTGGCCTTGTGGTCACGGCACTGGCGGCGGTACGTCTGGGCTATGGCCTTGTTGTCGCAAAGACCGTGTACAAGTGGATCGTCAATGCAGAAGAAAAGTTCGGCAGCGGCGCGGGCGCAGAAAAGAAAGCTCACGTCATTGCCGTACTGCGTGGTTATACCCCCGACTGGCTGGACTGGGCGATCAATGAGCGGACGCTGGACTGGATCGTGCAGATCGTGTTCAACTTCACCAAGAAGAAGCTCGAAGATTACATGGAAAAGAAATCCGCAGAAACCACTACTGTGGCCCACTTCGGTAACGTGGGGGAGGACAACAAGAATCGCAAGGAGTAAACGATGCTGGAATTTATCGTCAAATACTGGGCGCAATGGCTTTTCGGCATCGTGGCGGCAGGTCTGACCGCTGCATACCGTAATCTCTCCAAGAAGATCAAGGCACAGAAAGAGGAAAACAAGGCAATCAAAAACGGTCTGCTGGCAATTCTCCACGACCGGCTGTATCAGGCGTGTACCCATTACATCGAGAAAGGGTACATCGACCTGCCCGGTTTGAAGAACATTGAATACCTCTATAAGAGTTATCACGCTCTGGGAGGTAACGGAACCGGAACTGAATTGTATACGAGAGCAAAGGCACTCCCCATCCGGGACGACTGAGCTAAACTACATCCCCGCTGGTGATCCTACCCGGATCGCTGGCGGGGATTTTTTTGTTGCCCTGCGGTGGCCCCGTTGACAAAACGCCAAAAGTCGGTTACATTTGAAATGCGAAACAAAGCGACAAAGAAAGGAGGAAAATAACGTGCGAAGATTCAAACATCTGACATGGACAGACCGGCTTCGGATCGAGAAGTGGCTGAACGAGGGCATGAAACCCAAGGACATTGCCAGCAAATTGCGGGTGCATATCTCCACGGTGTACAATGAGCTACACCGCGGGGAGTATCAGCGGCTGGTGGGCGATACATGGGAGCTTGTGAGCGCGTACAGCCCGGACATTGCGGAGCAGAAATACCAAGCGCACCTGCGGGACAAAGGCCCAGCCCTGAAAATCGGCAAGGATTACGAGCTTGCAAACTACATCGAAACCACGATCCTGAATAAAGAGTGCAGCCCGGCAGCGGTGTTCGGATATGCGCAGCAGGAGGGCAAGCAGTTCAAGACGAGCGTTTCTGTGCAGACGATATACCACTATATAAAGAAAGGCTTGTTCCTGAATCTCACTCAAGAAGAACTGCCCCGGCACGGGAAACACAAGCAGGCATATAAGAAAGTCTGCAAGAAAGAAGCTGCTCGCGCCCCGGCGGGGGAGAGCATCGAACAGCGGCCCCCGGAAGTGAAAGAACGGCAGGAGTTCGGACACTGGGAGGGCGACACGGTGTATAGCGGCAAGGGAAAAGTAAAGACGACCTGTGCGCTGTTCACCATGACGGAGCGCAAGACGCGCAACGAGATTATAATAGGAGTTCCGAACCGCAAGGCAGAAACCATTGTGAAAGCGGTTGACGCGCTGGAAAGGAAGCTGGGCGCAAGGAAGTTCCGGCTGATCTTCAAGAGCATCACGTTTGACAATGGCACAGAATTTGCGGCGGCGGATATGCTGGAACGGTCGTGCATCAACAAGACGATCCCGCGGACAAAGATTTACTTCTGCCATCCCTATTCTTCATGGGAGCGCGGCAGCAATGAACACGTCAACGGCATGATTCGCAGGAAGCACCCGAAAGGTACGGACTTTTCAAAGGTTTCCAAAGAGCAGTTGGCGGAGACAGAGAAGTGGATCAATGAGTACCCGCGAAAAATCTTCGGGTACAAGAGCAGCGCGATCATGTTCCAACAGTGTTTGAATGAACTTGGCATAGCCATGTAAGAAAAGTGCAACACCACACCCCAAAAGAAAGCGTGGTAATAAAGAAAATACGGCGAACAGAATAGATCAAAGGTTGGCTGCAAGAAAAGTGAAACCTTGACGGCCTATTTGTATTGTTTCAAAATGAACAGAAATCTTTCTGAATTTTTGTAGAATTTAATGGTTGACTTCCGAAGATCGGCGAACGCTGCATGATCTATTTGACGCTGGTTCATTGATGTGGTAAAATAAAAGCAGGCATAGAGTACCGCCAGACGTCTGGTAGCTATTAAGCACAGGGAAAACGCTTCGGCGGTTCTCTGTGCTTTTTTATTTTGTCTGCTGTACCTGTTCGCTGCATCATCTGCTTTTGCTGTCGCCCTCCTCGCGGAAGGGTGTGGATAGAAATCTCCTGATGAACTCTTACCCAGCTGCACCGGACGAACAGAGACAGGCAAAACAGCGCTGTGCCTGTGGCTGCATGATCGTGCCGCATAGCACCATGCACAGCGCATTCTGTTAAATCTTCCCGCGCTCTGATCGGCGTAAATTTATCAGCTTGCCAGCGGTCTGGCAGGGGGTGGGGGAGGGGTCCCCTCCCTATGTCCTCGGCGACTCCGCCTGTCCAGCGCCGATTTACACACGCGGAGTTTTTTAAAGGGCTGGATATGCAGCAAAGTTATAGGCTTTAGCGCCTGCCTTATATAGGCGCTTGGAAAATGCAACAAAACATACAGCTTTTTACTGCTGATTTTGCCCGAAAAACAAGTCAAAAAGGCATCTGCCTTTTGAAATAAACGTACACGGCCACGGATAAGGCCGGGAAAGGAATAAACCATGAATGAAACTGCAACGCAGGAAGCCCGTACCACTGCAGCCGGAGAGCAGCAGGAGCCGCGCACCTTCACGCAGGAGGAAGTAAACAGCATCGTTGCTGACCGCCTGAACCGTGAACGCGCAAAGTATGCTGATTACGATGATCTGAAAGCCAAGGCAAGCCAGTACGATACCACAAAGGCACAGCTGGATGCACTGAACAGTGCAAACGCCCGGCGCGATATGATCGCCCGCGTGGCAGCTGCAACCGGCTGCCCGGCTGAACTGCTGACCGGCGACACGGAAGAAGCCTGCACCGCACAGGCACAGGCTATTACGGCTTTTGCAAAGACCCAGCAGCCCGCAGGATATCCCAATGTTAAAGACGGCCCGCCGCTGCACCTGCCTACTCAGGCTAATACCGCAGACTCTTTCAGCCGCGCAATAAAGCATACCCCGAAACAATTCAAAAGCTATTGATCTAAACGAGGTTTAATATATGTCCGTTGAACTTACCACCAAATTTGCACCGCAGACTGACGACTTGTTTAAAGCTGAAAGCAAGGTTGGACTGCTGACCAATACAGACTATGATTGGACTGGCGCTCACGCTATCAAGCTGTATAAGATCAGCACCACGCCCCTGAACGACTACAGCCGCAACCGCGTTACTGCACAGGAAGATACAGAAGCGCAGCTTTCCCGTTATGGCAAGCTGCTTGACCTGTCCGCAACCACCGAGGAACTGCTGCTGAAGCATGACCGCTCTTTTATTTTCAACGTTGACCGGCTGGATCAGGACGAAACGCAGCAGCAGCTGGAAGCCGGCACCGCGCTGGCGCGCGAACTGCGTGAGGTGGTTATTCCCGAGGTCGATACCAACGTGTATACCGTGATGACCACCGGCGCAGGCCACAAGCCCGCAGCCGCAGCGCTCACCAAGTCCAACATCTACGCTGCTATTCTGGCAGCATCTCAGGCGCTGGACGATGCAGAAGTGCCCGAAACTGAGCGCTCTTTGGTCGTCACCCCGGCAACCTATGCGCTGCTTAAACAGGCCGTTGAGTTTGACCATACCGAGATCGGCGCAGAAATGCGCGCCCGCGGCATTGTGGCCGTGCTGGATGGCGCAAACGTTGTAAAGGTGCCGTCTGCACGCCTGCCGGAGAAGTTCGGCTTTATGCTGGCGCACCCCTCTGCAACTGTGGCACCTGTCAAGCTGGAAGATTTCGGCATCCATGATGATACCCCGCTTTCCAGCGGCACCATTGTGACCGGCCGTGTCTGCTATGACGCCTTTGTGCTGGATAATAAGAAGGTTGGTATCTACTATCAGGAAACCACCTGATTTGTGCATTTTGTCCACGGCGGCGCTCTGATCGCAGGGTGCTGCATCGCACATAATCGGCAAAATGCCGAAATTTAGCGTCCACGGTTCACGCTGTGGGCGTTTTTTCGTTGGAAGGAGACGCAGCGCGTGACAATTGAGCAGAAAAAGGAATGGTTATACAGATACCAGAACAGCCAGCGCAGACAAAAGATCATCTTGTTACAGATCGAGGACGCACGCAGCCGCGCAACGTCTGTGCAGAGTACCCCCGGCGGGGTGCGTGTTGCTCCTACGGGTCTACGCCCTGACCGTGTCGCAGACGCTGTGCAGCGCCTTGACGAACTGCAAAGAGCGTATGACGCAGAGGTTGCACAGGGCTGTCAGATCTATGCCGAGATTCAGACCGCAATAGAAGCGCTGCCGGATATCATGCAGACTATGGCCGTTTACTACCGATATCTGCAAGGCATGAAGATTGACCTTGTATGTGTTAAGCTGGAACGCTCTGCATCAACCATCACAAAGCTGCTTGCCGCAGCCCTTGACGCGCTGGAAGTGCCGGAGATCACCCAGTAAGCTGCCCGGCGGGGTGCATTGCACTGGCAAGCAGTGCGCTTTGGTACCAGCAAGCAGTGCTTTCGTATGTACAAAAGCGCCGTTCCGGTAACTTGTTGGGGAACACCCCAAGCCCCTTTTAGCGCTGCTGTTCATCGTTCAAAGTAGTGCCAGACAATGCGCACGATGCCAAAAGTGTGTTAAAAAGTGTGTTAAAGTAGAGAAAAGCCGCCTAGATTTCCACGAATCTAAGCGGCTTTTCTTGGAGCTGGTGACAGGAGTTGAACCTGCAACCCACTGATTACAAATCAGTTGCGCTGCCATTGCGCCACACCAGCAAAGGTTACCTAAATAGTATAACACAGGCACGGCCATTTGGCAAGGATTGTTTTTTGGCATGGGATAATAATGCCTGAAAACAGACAAAAATGATAGAAAACAATACACAAGTATAAAAATATGCTACAATTTTAAACAATTTTACATTGCAAATTTTTTGACGATGTGCTATGCTGAAACGTAGAGAAACGCCGCCGGAAAGGCGGCTGCAAACAGATTTGGAGGATTTGTATTATGGCTGACCGCATTGTTCTGAATACCATCTCCTACCACGGCCACGGTGCTATCGAGAACATCGTTCCCGAGCTGACCGCCCGCGGCTACAAGAAGGCTTTCGTCTGCTCCGACCCCGACCTGATCAAGTTTGGCGTTACCAAAAAGGTCACCGACCTGCTGGATGCTGCAAATTTTGCCTACGCTGTTTACAGCGAGATCAAGCCTAACCCCACCATCGCTAACGTGCAGGACGGTGTGGCTGCCTTCAAGGCTGCCGAGGCTGACTGCATCGTGACCATCGGCGGCGGCTCCTCCATGGATACCGCAAAGGCCATCGGCATCATCATCAATAACCCCGAGTTTGCGGACGTCCGCTCTCTGGAAGGTGTTGCTCCCACCAAGAAGCACGCAGTATTCACCATTGCAGTGCCCACCACCGCCGGTACTGCTGCCGAGGTCACCATCAACTACGTCATCACCGATGTGGAGAAGAAGCGCAAGTTCGTCTGTGTGGATACCAACGATATCCCCGAGATCGCTGTGGTCGACCCCGACATGATGTCCTCTATGCCCAAGGGTCTGACTGCCGCCACCGGTATGGATGCGCTGACCCATGCCATTGAGGGTTACATCACCAAGGGTCACTGCGTCATCTCCGATATGTTCCATCTGGAAGCCATCAAACTGATCAGCCAGAGCCTGCGCGGCGCTGTGCAGAACACCCCGGAGGGTCGCGAGGGCATGGCTCTGGGCCAGTACATTGCCGGTATGGGCTTCTCCAATGTGGGTCTGGGCATTGTGCACTCCATGGCACACGGCCTGTCCGCTCTGTATGACACCCCGCACGGCGTGGCCTGTGCTATCCTGCTGCCGGTGGGTCTGGAGTACAACAAGAGCGTTGCCGGCGAGCGTTACCGCGCTGTGGGCAAGGCTATGGGCGTTATGGGCATCGACGAGATGAACGATGTGGAGGCCGCTGATGCTACCATCGCCGCCGTCAAGCAGCTGAGCGCAGACGTGGGCATCCCCGCAAATCTGCACGGCATCCTGAAGGAAGAGGACATCCAGTTCCTCGCCGAGTCCGCTTTTGCAGACGCCTGCCGTCCCGGCAACCCCCGCGACACCAGCGTGGAGGAGATCGTGGAACTGTATAAGAGCCAGCTGTAAGCTGTAAAATAAGAACTCCGAGAGCCGCTGCACTGTGCTTGTGCAGCGGCTCTTTTTGGTGGGAAGGATGCGTTTGTAAAAGGAAATCCCACGCCAATTGTAACATTTTCCACCACCCCCTTGTATAAACCGGCGCAAGCGAGTACAATCAAAACATAAAACTTGAAGGCGAGGAAAGCGCGATGACACTGAACTTCTACACACTGGGTGTGCTGTATCTGGTCTATTCCTTCCTTGGGTGGGTAGGGGAGACCGTGGTGGCCACCTTCCGGGGCAAGCGGTTTGCAAACCGCGGTATGGCGGCGGGGCCGTTCTGCTTTGTCTACGGCACCACGGCCATCCTGATGGCAGTAGGCTTTGCAGATATGCGTACAAAGCCCGTGGCGCTGTTTGTAGCCTGTATGCTCACGGCTACCGTGGTGGAGTGGCTCACGGCAAAACTGCTGGAGCGGCTGCACAACCGCAAATGGTGGGACTACTCGGATAAAAAATTCAACCTGAACGGCTACGTCTGCCTGCAGTACTCGGTGCTGTGGGGGGCGCTGGGCGTGGTGACTGTGCTGTGGGGCAACGGGCTGCTGCTGCGGCTGTGTGCTCTTGTGCCGGACTGGCTGCTGCATCCGCTGGTATGGGTCGCGCTTGGCATTGCGGCGCTGGATCAGCTGGGCTCGGCGGTGCTGGTGGGACGATATGCGGCGCAGCACCCGGTGCTGGAACAGCTGAACCAGAAACTGGAAGCGCGCTCCGATACCTTGCGCCGCCGCATTGCCGTGTATGTGGAAAAGCGCATCCAGCGCGCCTACCCGGAAGCCGCCCGGCAGCAGCCCACGGCGGTGCAGAAAGGGGAGACCGACTTCCTCAGCGCGGCAGACCTGCTGTGGCTGTTTGTCATCGGGGCGTTTCTGGGTGATATGGTGGAGACGGTGTTCTGCCGCCTGACCGCCGGGGTGTGGATGAGCCGTTCCAGCTTGGTGTGGGGGCCCTTTAGCGTGGTGTGGGGGCTGGCACTGGCCATGGCTACCGTGCTGCTGCGGCAGAATCAGGATAAAAGCGACCGCTATCTCTTCGCCTTCGGCACGGTGCTGGGCGGCGTATATGAATATGTGTGCAGTGCCGTCACCGAGCTGCTGTTCGGCACGGTGTTCTGGGATTACAGCAAGTTCAAGTTCAATCTGGGCGGGCGCATCAACCTGCTGTACTGCTTTTTCTGGGGCATTGCGGCGGTGCTGTGGATGCGCTACGGCTACCCACTGGTGCTCAGGCTGATGAAAAAGGTGCGCAGCCATATCCGCCCGTGGATGACGGCGGTGCTGGCGGTGTTTATGGCGGTGAATATGCTCACCAGCGCGCTGGCACTGGCGCGGTACGATGCCCGCACCAGCGGCGAAGCGCCCAACGGGCAGCTGGAGGTATTTTTGGATGAGCATTTCGACAATGCCCGCATGGAGCGCATTTATCCCAACGCCAAAAAAGTGACCAAGGCAGAATAAATTCCATTTTCCCCTTGCGTTTTTGTCCCAAAGCAGGTATAATACCCTCTGGATAAAAGGGAGTAAGGGGCGTACCTTTGTAAAAAAGTGCGCTGTGCTGCAGCGACAGACCCGGCAGAGATGCCCGATGCAGTACCGATGCTTGAGACTTTTATCACATTTCCCCGTTCCGGGCAGGATGTGATAAAGGTCTTTTTTATTGCGCTTCTGCCGACACCATTCGAAAAAGGAGAGATTTTATGCTGATCCCTGTTCTGTTGTTTATCGTGGGTCTGCTGTGCCTGATCAAGGGCGGCGACTGGTTTGTGGACGGTGCCACCGGCATCGCCCGCCGCTTCCATGTGCCGGAGCTGCTCATCGGTGCTACGGTGGTGTCCATTGGTACCACCCTGCCGGAGGTCATGGTGTCCACCACCTCTGCACTCACCGGTCACGGCGAGATCGCCTACGGCAACGCCATCGGCTCGGTCATCTGCAACTCTGCACTGATCGCCGCCATTACCATTGCGGTGCGCCCGGGCAAGGTTGACCCCAAAAGCCTGCGCACCCCGGTAGCCTTCTTCTTTGTGGCTGCCGCCTTCTATGCCGGTGTGGCTTACACCACCGGCTCCTTCACCCGCCCGGTGGGCCTGATCCTGCTGGCAATGTTCGTGGCTTACATCGTGTGCAACGTGCTGGCCATGAAAAACGCCACCGCCCCGGAAGAGGAGGAGCAGGCAGAGGAAGGGTCTTTTGCCAAGGAGCTGGGTCTGCTTGCCATCGGTGCAGTGCTCATTGCTGTGGGCGCTGACCTGCTGGTGGACAACGGCACCCTCATCGCACAGGCACTGGGCGTGCCGGAGTCGGTCATTGCGCTGACCTTTGTGGCACTGGGCACCTCGCTGCCGGAGCTGGTCACCGCCATCACCTCGCTGGCCAAGGGCCACGGTGCGCTGTCGCTGGGCAACGTCATCGGTGCAAACGTGTTCAATCTGGTGCTGGTCAGCGGCGTGTCTGTCACGCTGGCACCCTTCAGCATTCCGCAGAACTCCACCATCGCAGGCATGAACGCCTCTCTGGTGATGGATATCCCGGTGATGTTTGCCGTGATGCTGCTGCTCACCCTGCCCGCGCTGATCAAGGGCAAGCTGAGCCGCCCGCAGGGCATTGCACTGCTGTGCATCTATGCTGCTTTCTGCGCCGTGCAGTTCAGCATCTGATCCAAAGTTTTTATGATCAAAGAACCCCGGAGCGTCTGCGGATGCTCCGGGGTTCTTTTTTACAATAATCATCCCCGGGCGTCCTGCCGGGTGGTGCTGAAATATTCCTTGGGGGTCATGCCGTACTCTTTTTTAAAGGCACGGAAAAAGTGGTTGTAGCCGCCAAAGCCGCTGGTCTTGTACACCTCGGTGATGGGCAGTCCCTGCTCGATGAGGGTGCAGCAGCGGTCCAACCGCGCCTTTACGATGTAGCGGTGCACCGTCTGCCCGGTCTGGCGTTTGAATTCCCGGGCAATATGTTCCCGGGAGACGAAGAACTCCTTCTCCAGCCGTTCCAGCGTCAGCTCCTCGGTAAGATGCGCCTGAATAAACAGGAATACCTCGTCCAGCATCAGGTGGTGGCGGCTGACCGATGCGGTGTGGAACTCCGCATGGATGCAGGCACGCAGCGCCAGCACCACGAACATCTGCAGAATACCGTGCTCGAACACCGCTGCGCCGAACTGGGCGCGCTCCTGCGGGAGCATCAGCAGCTTCCGGGCAAGGTTTTTCAGCAGCATATAGATCTGGCTGTCCGGGCGGACAGCCACCTGCCGGAAGGGGACTACGTTGAAGCTTTTTTCAAGGTCGGTGTCTGCATCCGAAAGCTGCGCCAGCGTCTGGGGGGACAGCTGTACCCGGATAAGCTCCAGCGGGCCGTAGGCACCGGCATATTCCAGCCTGCCGCCCTGACCGGGCTTGAAGATGATGAGGTTCTGCTGCTGGGCGGGCAGCACCACCTCACTGCACCGGAACACACCGCTGCCCCGCATGACCAGAAACAAATCATAATACGCGCCGGAATAAAACTCCCGGACGGCGCTCTGCTCAAAAAAATAACGCTTGACTGTATAGTTCACCAAAAAAACCTCCGTGAAACTGTCATGTGCAACAATTTGTTGTACACAACAGAAAAGTACAACTGTTATAATTGCATAATACATCAATTTGCGATAGTTTTCAATCATTTTTTGGATATGTATTGATGGAAATTTAACGTATAATGCAAAGTGTAGAAAAGAGACTTGTGCGAAAAGTCTCGTGGTTTCACTGTTTTTAAGGAGGATAAAACACAATGGACCAGAAAAAGACCGTCCGACCCTTCTCCATGAAGGACAAGATCGGCTATACACTGGGCGATCTGGGCTGCTGCTTTACTGAGCAGTACCGTGCCATGTATCTGTCGATCTTCTACACCCTGATCCTGCAGGTCAACCCCTTCCATGTGGGTATCCTGCTGCTGGTCACCAAGATCTGGGACGCCGTGAACGACCCCATCATCGGCGCGATCGTGGACTCCCGCAAGGCCACCAAGGGCGGCAAGTTCATCCCTTGGATCCGCGCCTTCTCCTTCCCCATGGCAGTGCTGTGCATCCTTGGCTTTGTCAATGTGGGCAATATCAACTACGGCCTGCGTCTGGCCTACATGTTCGTCACCTACGTTCTGTACGAGGCACTGTACACCTGCGTCAACGTGCCCTTCGGTACCCTGTCCAGCGTGATGACCGATGATGTCAGCCAGCGCACCGCACTGTCCCGCTACCGCAGCCTTGGCGGCACCATCTTCATGACCGTCATGGTCATGATCGGCCCCCTGTTCCTGTATGTGGACAACAAGCCCGTGGCCGGCCGCTTCCTGATGCTGGCCTGCATCTGCGCTATGCTGGGTCTGCTGTGCCTGCAGATCACCTGCGTGTGGTGCAAGGAGCGCGTGGAAGTGCCCGAGCGTCCGCAGGGCGAAAAGCTGAACTACCTGCACGTGCTCAAGGAGATCTCTCACAATAAGGCTCTGCTGGGCGTTATGTTCTTCAGCCTGACCGGCATGATCGGTGCTTCCGTGGTCAACGGTCTGAACACCTACCTGTACAAGGACTTCTTCGGCAACGTCAAGATCCAGGCTGTCTCCGGCATGCTGAGCGTGCTGTACGCTGTGCTGTCCTTTGCCATCACCCAGCCTCTGGCCAACAAGTTCGGCAAGAAGGAGTGGTGCTGCATGGGCGCAGGCTTTGCCGCCATCGTGTTCGGCATCCTGTTCTTCTTCCCCGTCCACAACCCTGTGGCCTTCATCGTCATCAACGGCATCTGCTATCTGGGCGCTTCCGGTATGCAGGTGCTGATCTGGGCCATGGTCAACGACGCCATCGACTACCACGAGCTGCAGACCGGCGAGCGTAACGAGGGCATCGTTTACTCCACCTATTCCTTCTTCCGCAAGCTTGCAAGCGCCATTTCCGGCAGCCTGTCCAGCTTTGTGCTGGGTGCCATCGGCTACAACGTGACCGCAGGCGCTGTGCAGACCGCAGGCGTTGTAAACGCTATCTGGAAGAGCTACACCGGCGTCTACTTCCTGGGCTACGGCATTGCAGTTGCCATCCTGTTCTTCGTCTACCCCCTGACCAAGCAGAAGACTGCTGAGATGCTGACCGAGCTGAAGGCTCGCCGCGCCGCAAAGGAGAGCAAGTAAACCATGAAGATTTTACAGGTTCAGTTTAAAAACCGCAATGGTCACACCCTGCGCGGCATCGTGACCCTGCCCGACACCGAGGGCAAGGTACCCTTTGTGGTGCACCTGCACGGCTTTGCCGGCAGCTGCAGCGGCTACAAGTCCATGTACACCCACCTGTCCCGCGCTCTGGCAGCGCAGGGCATCGGCAGCGCCCGGTTCGATTTCTACGGCAACGGCGAGAGCGACGGCGAGTTCGAGGATATGAGCTTCGACGGCCTGCACACCGACGCACAGGATATCTTTGCATGGGCCGCTGAGCAGCCCTATGTGGACAGCGAAAAGCTGTTCCTCTCCGGCCAGAGCATGGGCGGCTACATTGCCGCTTCCTGCGCACCGGTCATCCAGCCCCACGGCCTGATCCTGCTGTGCCCGGGCGCCGGGATGTGGTTCGGCTGCGCACAGCGTGCCGACGGCGTTGTGCAGACCGGCAGGGACTACACCGACATGGAGGGTCTGTGCTACAAGATGGCCTTTAACTACGAGATGGCAAAGCACCCCGACCCCTTTACCGAGGCCAAGGGCTACAACGGCCCGGTGCTGCTGCTGCGCGCCGACGATGACCGTCTGGTGGACGAGGGCACCTGCAGCCGTTACGCACAGGTGTACACCGCACCCGAGGTGGACACCATTGCAGGCGGCGGCCACAACTTTGCCACGCTGGCAGCCCGTGCCGCCGTGGAGGAAAAGACCGCAGCATTCATCAAAGCAAATCTGTAAAGCAAAGCGTATCTGCAAGGAGGCTTTTGTATGGAAAACGTAATTCTGCAGCCCATCGAGGTGGGCGGACAGACCTTTAAAAACCGCATCATGTTCCCCCCGCTGACCACCGGCTACGAGAAAAACGGCATGATCAGCGAGCAGGACATGGGCTTCTACACCCGTCTGGCAAAGGGCGGCGTGGGCTACATCGTTATGGGCGATGTGGCACCCATCAACAGCTTTTCTCCCACCCCCAAGCTGTTTGATGACAGCCAGATCCCTGCCTTCAAGGCACTGGCCGACAGCGTCCACGCCTACGGCACCAAGCTGGGCGTCCAGCTCTTCCACCCGGAGTACGATGTGGACGCCATCAACAGCCTGTTCATGCAGAAGAAGTTTGACGAGATGCGTCAGCGCCTGCATCACGACATGATGTTCTTTACCGATGAGGTCAGCGAGGAGATGCTGATGGCCATCATCGAGAAGATGTGCGCCTGCGCAGTGCGTGCCCAGAAGGCCGGTGTGGATGTCATCCAGATCCACGGCGACCGCCTGAACGGCTGCCTGTGCTCCACCCGCATGAACCACCGCACCGATAAGTTCGGCGGCAGTCTGGAGAACCGCGTCCGCTTTGCCCGGATGCTGACCCGCGCCATCCGCAAGGCTGTGCCGGATATGGTCATCGACTACAAGCTGTCCATCGTCACCCCGCAGCGCGGCAAGGGCGGCATTGACGAAGCCGACGCCGTGCAGTTTGCCCAGTGGCTGGTGGAGGACGGCGTGGATATGTTCCACGTTGCCCAGGCCAACCACACCGGCAACATGGCCGACACCATTCCTCCCATGGGCGTGCAGCCCTACGGCTTCTTCGTCAAGATCGCCGGGGACATCAAAAAGGCCGTCAATGTGCCGGTCAGCGCCGTGGGTCGCATCGTGGACGCCGACATGGCTGCGCGTGTCATCGAGAGCGGTATGGCAGACATTGTTGCCATGGGCCGTCCGCTGCTGGCAGACCCCGACTGGGGCACCAAGATCGCTGCCGGGAAGGCCTGCGATATCCGCCGCTGCATCAGCTGCAACAAGGGCTGCACCGATGCCATCCAGAACCGTCAGTTCCTCTCCTGTGTGCTGAACGCGGAGAACGGCTACGAGAACACCCGTAGCATCCAGCCCGCAGCACAGAAAAAGAAGATTGCCGTCCTCGGCGGCGGCCCTGCCGGTCTGGAAGCCGCCCGTGTGGCAGCGCTGCGCGGCCACGATGTGACCCTGTTTGAAAAGACCACCTCTCTGGGCGGTCAGCTGAACATTGCCTGCGTGCCTCCCCGCAAGGAGGAGATGCGCCGCGCCGCACAGGATCTGATCCACGCGGTCTGCAACGCCGGTGTGCACCTGTGCATGGGGCAGACCCGCACCGCCGAGCAGCTGAAGGACGCCGGTTTCGAGGCTGTCATCAACGCTGTGGGCGCACACAGCGCCGCACCCCGCATCCCCGGCATTGACAGCGTGAACGTTGCCGACGCCTGGAAGGTTCTGGCCGGTGAGCAGCAGGTGTACGGCACGGTTGCTGTCATCGGCGGCGGCATGGTGGGCTGCGAGACCGCAGAGTATCTGGCTGCCCGCGGTTGCAAGGTGTCCGTTATCGAGATGATGGACAAGATCGCCGCAGGCGAGAGCGTCACCATTCTGCCCACCCTGCTGGAAAACTACAAGACCTACGGCGTGGAGCAGTACCCCAGCCACAAGGTCAAGGAGTTCCGCATGGACGCCGTTGTCTGCGAGAACAAGGACGGCGCAGAGGTGACCATCCCCTGCGATTACATCGTGCTGGCCATGGGCGCACGCTCCAACGAATTTGACGCTGCTGCGCTGGAAGCTGCCGGTATCCCGGTGTATTCCATCGGCGATGCCGCCGGCAAGGCTGCGGATATCTCCAACGCCATCCGCACCGGTTACGATACCGCTTGCCAGCTGTAAAACAAAAAATCGTTCTATTTGTGGGTCAGAAACATCTGTGGGTGTTTCTGACCCACTTTTTTCACCCTCTCAGGCAAAGCCTTGACGGCGATGACTGAAAGGGTCATGACGCAATGCCTTTTGCAATATTTTCCCCCGGTTAAGCCCGGATATAGAAATCCAACGGTAGTTGTGGTAAAATAAGGCATCCGGGAGCGCCGGGCGCTCCGCTGCAACATGAAAAATGGAGGTTTTCTATGAAAAAGACCTATCGCTCGCTCTTTTGCCTGCTTGCAGTGCTGCTGCTCAGCGTCAGCGTGCTGCCCTCTGCTTCGGCGCTGTTTTCCAAAAAGCTTTACTATTATGGCACGGTAGAGGGCGTCAGCCGCACCGTGGAGGGCAAGGTGGAGTCCATTCTGGTTTCTGCGGAAGAGCAGGAGACCTACCAGATGATCGTCACCGACAGCACCGTTTGGCAGGATCATGACGAAAAGACCACCTCTGACCCCGCCACCCTTGCGGTAGGCGAGCAGATCTGCGTGGTGCACGACCCGGCTGTGATGATGTCGCTGCCGCCGCAGTCGGTGGCGTATACCGTCATCCGCAACTTCCCCGCAGGCACGGATCTGGAACAGGAAGCCCGCGATGCCGCCTGCCCGGTGAAGAAGTTCTTTGCCGACACCCGCAAGGCCATTTCGGACTGGTTCTACCAGACCATGCCCATCTGAGCGTAACGTTCCTTCTATAACGCAAAAAATCTGCTGCCCCGCACCGGATGCCAGAGCGTCCGGGCAAAGGGGCAGCAGATTTTTTATGCAAGGTTATGCGGCGTTTTGCGGCAAAAACGCTGTATACCGCTATTTATTTTCGGGGGGGGGTAACGCGGAAGCGCTTCACCACCTGTTCCAGTGCGCTGATATCCACAGGCTTGGACAGATGCTCGTCCATGCCGGCTTCCTTGCTCTTTTGCATATCCTCAAGGAAGGCGTTTGCCGTCATGGCAAGGATGGGAATGGTTCTGCCCAGCGGGTTTTCACCGCTGCGGATGCGGCGGGTGGCTTCCAGACCATCCATCACCGGCATCTGGATATCCATCAGGATCATGTCATAATCGCCGGGCTTGACGCTGGCAAAGGCATCCACGATCTCCTGACCGTTGGGGCAGATGGTGCAGCCTGCGCCTTTTGTTTCCAGCAGCATCTGCAAGATCTCGGCGTTGATGGCGTTATCCTCGGCGCAGAGGAACTTCATGCCGGACAGGGGAGAGGTGGTCTCTTCTTCCTCCGGGAGCGCCTGCGCCTTTTGCACCGTGTCCGCTTCGGTATCAATGGGGAATTCCAGCACTACCTCAAAGCGGGTGCCCTTGCCGGTGGCACTCTCCACGCTGATGGAGCCGCCCATCAGGTCTATGACGCTTTTGGTAATAGCCATACCCAGACCCGTGCCCTGCACCTTGTTGATGCCGGAGCGCTCCTCCCGGGTAAAGGGGTCGAAAAGGGTCTTTTGGTAGTCTGCGCTCATGCCGATGCCGTCATCCTGCACCACAAAGCGGTACCGGGCGTAGTGCTCGTTCCGGGGCAGCTCTTCCACCTCGAACCGGATATGCCCGCCGGTGGGCGTATACTTGACCGCATTGGAGAGGATGTTCATCAGTACCTGATTCAAGCGGTTGGGGTCGGCCAGCACGTTTTCGTGCTGCAGATTGGTGCTTACCGTAAAGGTCTGACTGCGCTGACCTGCCTGCTGCCGGATGATGCTGTCCAGCTGACTGATCTGCTGGGGCAGGTTCATCTTTTCCACATTCAGGGTGGTCTTGCCGCTCTCAATGCGGCTCATATCCAAAATATTGTTGATGATGCCCAGCAGCAGCTGACCGGAGGTTTCCAGCTTGCCCAGATGCTCGGCAAGCTTTTCCGGCTCGTGCAGCTCGTTTTTCATCAGGGTGGTAATGCCAATGATGGCGTTCATGGGGGTGCGGATATCGTGGCTCATATTGGAAAGGAAGTCCGTCTTGGCTTTGCTGGCACGCTCGGCGGACTGTAACGCCTCGGCGGCAGCATCCTGCGCCCGCCGCATCTCGTCGTTGGCCTGCGTCAGCTGGATGTTATACTGCTCCAGACGGAGGTTCGTCTTTTTTTCAGCTTGCAGCTCCCGCCGCTGCTTTTCCCGCAAAAGGAACCAGCCAGCAATGACTGCCATGATCGAAAACACCGTTGCAAAGCCTACAATAACGGCCATGACGATATTGACCAGCTTCTGCGTATTCACGGCCACATATTCTGCCGGAACAAGGAACGCCAGCGTCCACTGGGCGTTTTCCATCTGCTTCAGGGCGTAGTAATACTCAGTCCCGTCCAGCACGGCGTTGGAATAACAGGAGCCTGTGCGGGCAAGCCGCTCCTTTGCTGCTGCAAAGGAAGAACCGTGCAGATAGGACATCTGGGAGAGCACGGTGTATACGTTATGCCCCTTCAAAAGCTCGGTATCATTGGCGTTGAACAGCTTGAAGCCCTTGTTGTCCAGCACATAGACGCTGTTGTTGTTTTCGTAGGCGTCGCAGCGGAAATAATCGTTCAGCTGGGTCATGCTCTGCGAAATACCAAAGTAGCGCAGGGTGATCTCTTTCTCTCCGCTTTGCAGTGTGATGGGGGTGGAGAGCTGTTCCAGAAACACCATCCGGGAGTCGTCCACGGTCAGCGAATTGGAAACATAGCTGACCCGCTGCGGCGCGTTTTCCAGATAGTTCATTTCCCGCAGTAGACCCGTGTGGCCATGCGCGGTATAATAATGTCCGGCAGAGTCCACGGCGATCAGATCAATCTGTTTTTCATGGTAATTGGAAAGCTCCGACAGCTTTTTCAGATAGCGGTAGAGATCGGTATCGGTCTCCAGCGGGGTGTAGTATAAATAATTACACTGCACATCCACCTCGTCCCAGTGGTTGTCGATCACATCCTCCAGACTGTGGAACATCTGGTGGGTGACCTCTTCCATCTGGCTCAGCCGCTCATGGTAGACAAGGTTTTGGATGTAGGTCTGGCTCATGACAAAAAGGGTCAGAATCAACACGATGATGACAAAGCCGGTGCCCCAAAGCAGCTTTTGGTATTTTTTCTTGTTCACATCCAGTATCTCCTGTCCGTTTTATTCAACTCCATGCGGTGTCTGCCCGGCTGATGGTGGTGTATCCGCCAAAGAAAGCTTTTGCGGCATCCATGCCCACCACGCCGCTGTCTGTCACCGTTGCTTCGGCAGCCAGCTGGTCACTCACACCGCAGATAGCAACCTGATAGGTCTTGCCCGCCTCCGGCTGCACCGGGCTTACCAGCACATAGGGGTAGCTCTTGCCGTTGCCGTAGGCATCGTAACCAGAAGCCAGCAGGTCATTGATCTGCTGCCCGGTCAGGGTGACGGTCTGGATGGTGCGGTTCCAGCCGGTGGGCAGGATGGCCGAAAGGTCGTAATCCGTAATGCCCTTGGCGTACAGCTTGGCGGCTACGCCGTGGTGGTTCTGCTCAGTGGGGTTGCCGGGGATCCATGTGCTCAGCGAGACCAGCGCAAGGTCGCTGCCGGTGGCCTGTGCAAAGCAGCGGCCTACCAGCATGGCGCAGTCCTGCTGCGAAAGCTCCTCCGTAACGGTAGTGATAACATCCGGGGTGTTGTTCACCACACTGTCCTGATCCTCGTCCAGCTGACGGATGACATCCTCCATAGTAGCATTGCCCTTGATGAAGTCCAGCATTTTAAGGCCGGTGGTCACGATGGTGTTTTCCCAGCCGGAATAGATAAAGGGCGCGGTATTGCCTGCATTCAGGGCATCGGCAACATCGGCGTAATAGGTGCCGTCTGCCTTTGCACCCTTGAAGGGCAACAGGCTGCTTTTCAGCGCCGTTGCGGGCTGCAGAGCGCTGGTGCCTGCAACGGTGGAAAGCACACGCATCACCTTGAGCGCATCTTCCAGCTTCTGGGGGGTCTGTTTCAGCTTTTTATTCAGACCGTAGAAACGGTTCACATTCAGCACAAAAACGTTCTGGGTGCCGTCCTCCGAGAGAAACGGCATCAGCCCAAATTTATCGGCGTTGCCGTCTGCCTCCACAATGCCGTTGGTGTTTCCGATCAAAAACAGGGTGTTCCCCTCGGCCATCCTCTGCCGGGTCACGTTGTCGTCAAGAGCATCGCCGGAGTCGTTCAGCATCCCGATGTCCTTCCACTTTTTGACATACGCCATTGCCTGCATCATGCCGGGGGTGTTGCTGACGTTTGCCTTGCCGGAAAGATAATCCTTCTGCCACAGTCTGCCGTCCAGCGTGCCGAGGAAATCGGCATCTGCAATGTTGCACAGATACTGGAAACCGTAGCCCGGATACTGGATCTGTGACAGGCAGAGATCGACCCCGGCTTCCTTGGCTTTTGCAGCCAGTTCTTCCAGCTCAGCAAAAGAATTGGGCAGCTCCCAGCCGTGTTCCTGCAGCAGGGTCTTGTTGTAGGTGATGCCGTAGCAGTTGTAGGTCGAGGGCAGCAGGTAGATGGCACCATTGTCGAACACGTCCTGCAGACGGGACTCCACATAGTTATCCGTAAAATCGTAGCCGGAAAGGTCCAGCAGTTTGTCGGAGACCAGATCAATCTGGGGATCGTAGTAGGTCAAGGTGCAGACGTCCGGCAGGTCGCCCGCCGCAAACATATTCTGCAAACAGGTGGTGGTGTTATCGCCGCTGTAGGGCACGACCTCGATGTTCACTTCCGGGTAAACGCTGTGTACCTGCTCAATAAAGGCTTCTATCTCCTTATAAGGTGCCATAAAGGTGACGGCTTCGTGCGCATTTGCTGTTTTGCTTTCAGCCTTACCGCCGCCGCAGGCGGTCAGCGCTGCCGTGGCGGCAGCAATACTGCAAGCCTGCAAAAAGGAGCGGCGGGAGATTTTCTTCATCATACAATAATACCTTCCTCACAGTTTGGCTATTCTTACACACCCCACAGGAACTCCCACGCTCGCGGCCTGTCCGCACTGGGCATACGCCGATTTTCCCATAAAATGACATTCTTATTGTATCATTGCAACAAAAGCGTTTCAAGCTGTTTTTAAAGGTTTTTGCATGGAAAAGGGCGAAAAACCGCGTGCTTTGCAGGTGCTTTCCGTCCGGCGGAGTTCTGAACCGCAGCAGCCGGAAATAGACTGAGATGACGCACAAAACGACCATGCAGACCGAAAAGAGGGTGCTTATGGAAAACACGGCTTTTATTCTGTACGAAAAATTCTGCTCCGACAGCGGGGAACAGCGCAGGGAACAGTTTAAAAAGGCGTTTGAGCGCTATCTCACGGATGCACTGCAAAACGATACGCCCATACCCTTGCAGGACGGAGCGTAGAAGGGAGGGCGATTAAGATGCTGTGCAGGGATACCTGTGCCGGAAACAAAGGGCGCAGACCATGAAAGCGGCAATTTACTGCCGCCTGAGCAAGGAGGATGAAGGGAAAAACGGTGAATCGGAGAGCATCCAGAACCAAAAGTCCATGCTGACCGCGTATGCCGCAGAAAAGGGCTTTGAAGTTTACTGGATCTATTCGGACGAGGATTATTCCGGCATCGACCGGGAGCGCCCGGCATTCAATGCCATGATCCAAGCTGCCAGCGAACATAAGTTTGATGTGGTGCTGGCAAAGACGCAGTCCCGCTTTACCCGTGATATGGAGCTGGTGGAAAAATATCTGCACGGAAAGTTCATCGAATGGGGCATCCGGTTTATTGCCGTGGTGGACCATGTGGATACCGGCGAGGCGGCAAACAAAAAATCCCGCCAGATCAATGGGCTGATCAACGAGTGGTATCTGGAGGACCTGTCCAACAATGTCCGCGCCGTGCTGGACCACAAACGCAGAGAGGGGCTGTTCATCGGCTCCTTTGCACTGTATGGGTACTGCAAAGCCCCGGACGCCAAGGGAAAGCTTGTCATCGACCCGGAAGCGGCTGAGGTGGTAAGGCGCATTTTTGCATTGGCGCTTAGCGGGATGGGTGCGCATAAGATCGCGCAGATCCTGAACAATGAAGGCATTCCCAGCCCGACAGCATACAAACAGCTGCACGGTGCGCAGTACCACGCTGCCATGAAAAAAACGGATTATTCGCTGTGGGGCAGCCCGACTGTTTATCAGATGCTCCATAATCAGACGTACATCGGAGATCTGGTGCAGGGACGGCACAAAAAGGTGGGCTATAAATCCAAAAAGACGGTCTGGCTGCCAAAGTCCCAGTGGATCGTTGTAGAAAATACCCACGAGCCTATCATAGACCGTGACACCTTTGAAACGGTACAGCGGATGCTGGCAGCGCGCACCCGGAGCGGCGTGCAGGGGACGATCCATCCGCTTGCCAAAAAGGTGGTTTGCGGCTGCTGCGGCAGCTATATGGAGCAGACTGCCCATCAGCCAAGAGCGGATGGCGTTCAAAGACGCTATGTCCGCTGCCGGATGCACCAGCGTGCGCCGGAACGGTGCAGCAATAAGACCTGCACTGACCTGAACGCATTGGAAAACACCGTGCGGGAGCGTATCCGAGAATACGCAGAGGTCTATGTTGACCCGGAAAAGGTGGAGCTGCCCCAGCGGGATGACCCGGTGCGGCAGCGGGCGCAGGCAAAGCGCAGCGAGCTGAAACGGCTGCAATGCGAAGCAGACCGGCGGCGCAGGGCTTTGCAGCAGCTGTATCTGGATAAGGTATCCGGGTTGATCGATGCCACGCAGTTTTCAGAGATGAACCGGGCGTTTGGGGAGGAAATAAAAAGTGCGGAAAACCGTATCCGTGGCTTGGAAGCAGAACTGGAACAGCAGCCGGAGGAAACGGACGCCGCTCCGACGCAAAGGCAGCGTGTGCGGGAGCTGGCACAGGTTTCCCATCTGACCCGGGAGCTTGCGGTGCTTTTGGTGCGGCGGGTTATTGTCGGCACAAAAGACCCGCTGACCGGGCAGCAGGAGATCACGATCGAATGGGCGTTCTGAGCCGGAAAACACCCTGTCTGCCCGTTGGGGTATTTTCGTCCGCCCATGTGGGGTAGACCTCACTGGAAGCAACGTTTGCGATATAATCCCGGAAGGACACCGTCACGTTGCGGGCAGAAGCCGCCGGCTTGCCCAGATGCACCGTGATATTTTTGGGGATGACGACCTGATCCAGCACCCGGGGCGTGCAGTGCTGCACCGGCTGCGGGCCGCTGCCGCCGCTGCCCGCAAACAAAGCGTGCGGCGGGATGATGATGGGCGCGTTCGGGATGTCCCGGTCTTCCTCGGTGACGGGCAGCATCTGGGGCTGCGCCAGCGTTACCTGCCCGGCAAAGATCTGGATGCCCTCAATGCGCACGGTGCGGTAGCCGGGTTTTGCGGCAGTCAGGCTGACAATGGCGTAGGGGCGGGTGGTGTTGTCCTCGTCCAGCGAGAGGGCGCAGGCGGGGGCTTCAACGGGAATATCGGCGGCGCTGCCGGTGGCATCAGTGATGCAGTGCAGGGTGAAGCCGTCCCCCTGCACCGCAACGGTCACCCCCTCCACGGGGGCAGACTGGCGTGCCGCAAAGGTCTGGATGCGGAGAGTTCCGGTGTTTTTCATGGAGATACGCTCCTTTGCTGGTAAAAGTATGCTTCTGCCCCAGCGTATTCCGTCCGGTGCCCGGACGTGCATGGCAATGTCCGCAGCAAACAAAAAAAGCCGCCCGAAGGCGGCAGGGGAGAATAGCTTATTTGGCGCTGTCCTTGGCAAGGGCGGCGTCAATGTTTTTTTGCAGGGCGGCAAGGTTTTCTTCCTTGTCAATGCCGCCCAGCAGGGGCTGACCCACAACGTTGCCGTCCCGGTCAAAAACGTAGGTGGTGGGGAAGGCCATGATGTTCAGCGCAAACTTGCCGGCCTCGCTGCCGGAAGCAAAGTAGATGTTGCGGTAGCTTGCGCCCTTTGCTGCCAGCAGCTTTTTGGCAGCTTCGATGCCCTGCTGGCTGCCATCCAGCGTCTCGGTGTTGATGCCGACCACCTCGCCGCCCTGTGCCTTGACCTTTTCATTCAGGGCGTTCAGGTCGTCCAGCTCCTCTACGCAGGGCTTGCAGCCGTTGAACCAGAAGTTCACCACCGTAAAGGCGTTGCCCGCAAACAGGCTGTTGTCCACCGGGTTGCCCTCTAAATCGCTGCCCTCAAACTGGGGGAAAGCAGTGCCCTGTGCGGCGGCACTGGAAGCAGCCGCGTCCGCAGGGGCAAGAGCAGCAATTTGTTCCTCGATGGCACGGATCTTTTCCGCATCGGCGGTCAGGGTCTTGTACTCCTCGTCCGAGAACTGATCCTTTGCCTTTTCTACGGCATTGCGCAGAAAATCGCCGTAGTTCGTGCTGAGGGTGGTCTCGGTCACGTTTTTGTCCATGGAAGTGAACACCTTCTCCCACAGGGCATCGTTTGCGGAAAGGATCTCGTTTTCCTCCGCCAGCAGCTGCTCCTCGGTCTTGCTTTCCGCTGCCGCAGAGGAAGCGGAAGAAGAGGATGCCGAAGATGCAGAGGATGCGCCCTGCCCGCAGGCGGCAAGGCTGAAAGCCAGCACAAGGCTGAGCGAAAGTGCGGTTACACGGTTGAATTTCATGGTTTTACTCCTTTGTTGTTTCAGTGTTTGATTGGTCTCCCAACCCGAACTTGTACTGAATGGCGTCCGTAGGGCAGGCTTTCATGCACATCCCGCAGCGGATACATTCGGCGTGGTTGGGGGTCTTGGTAATGTCTACGTCCATCTTGCAGGCCCTTGCACAGGCACCGCAGGAGACGCATTTGTGGGTGTCTACGCGCATCTGGAACAGCGAGACCTTGTTCAGCAGCGCATAGAACGCGCCCAGCGGGCACAGCCACTTGCAGAAGGGGCGGTAGAACACCACGCTGCCCACAATGACTGCCAGCAGAATGCAGGCTTTCCATGTGAACAGTTTGCCCAGCGAGGCGCGGATGCCCGCATTGGTCAGGGAGAGGGGAATGGCACCTTCCAGCACGCCCTGCGGGCAGAGGTATTTGCAGAAGAACGGGTCGCCCATGCCCAGCTCGTTGACCGCCAGCAATGGCAGCAGCACCACCATGACCAGCAGCACCGCATACTTTAAATAGCGCAGCGGCTTTAGCTTTTTGGTGGAGAACTTAGGGGAGGGTATCTTGTGCAAAAGTTCCTGAAACCAGCCGAACGGGCAGAGGAAGCCGCAGATGAACCGCCCCAGCAGTACCCCGAAAAGGATGAGAATGCCTGTGATGTAGTAGGAAAAGCGGAACTTGGAGGAACCCACCACCGCTTGGAACGCCCCCACCGGGCAGGCACCGGCAGCGCCCGGGCAGGAATAGCAGTTCAGTCCCGGCACGCAGACGTATTTTCCGCTGCCCTGATACAGCGTCCCTTTGGCAAAGTTGGGCAGGTGGAGATTGGTCAAAAGGGTTGCCCCGGCCTGTATAAAGCCCCGGAACCGGGCGAGGGGATCTAGTTTTTTCTTATCCAATGCCCACACACTCCATACACAGCCGGATGGCTTTTGAAAATACGGTATCTGCCTCGCCCCGCCATACACCGAAGAGCAGCATCAGCACCCCGGCGGCAAGCAAAAGCAGCTGCGCCTGTTTTTTTGTCATGAACATCATAGCCTCCTGTTGTTTGATGGCACCAGTATACACTATCCGGGATAAAATTTCTGCTAAGAAAATCTTAACACGAATCTTAACACTGTCTGCTATAATCTGTTATAATGAAGAAAAACGCAAGAAATGGATTTTTTACGAGAAGGGTGGAAAACAAAATGCGCCTTTTGGTGGTAGAGGACGAGCACTCCCTGCGGGAGGACATTGCCCGGAAGCTGCGGCTGTCCGGGTACGAGGTGGACGCCTGTGCAGACGGCGAAGCCGCACTGGAAGCGCTGGCGGCAGAGCGGTACGACCTTGTACTGCTGGACCTCAACCTGCCCAAGGTGGACGGGATGCAGGTGCTGCGCAGCTTACGGCAGCACGACCTTGAGACCTGTGTGCTGATCTTATCGGCGCGCAGTGAAATTTCAGATAAGGTGGAGGGACTGGATGCCGGAGCGAACGATTATCTTTCCAAGCCCTTCCACCTTGCAGAGCTGGAAGCCCGGGTGCGCAGCCTGACCCGGCGCAAGTTCATCCAGCAGGACGTCTGCCTGTGCTGCGGGCGGCTCAGCTTCAATACCCGCAGCCGCGTTGCCACGGTGGACGGTCAGACCCTTGCGCTGACGCGGAAGGAGAGCGGCGTGCTGGAATATCTGCTGCTGCATCAGGGACGCCCGGTCAGTCAGGAAGAGCTGATTGAGCACGTCTGGGACGGCAGCGTGGACAGCTTCAGCAACTCCATCCGGGTGCATATCTCTGCCCTGCGCAAAAAGCTGCGGGCGGCGCTGGGCTACGACCCCATCCGCAACCGCATCGGGGAAGGCTACGAGATCGGAGGAGAGGTACAATGAAGCGTTTATCCCTGCAATGGCGCATCACCCTGCTGACGGCGCTGCTCATCGCCTGCGCCTGCGTATGTATGAATCTGCTTTTATACCGCACCGGCGTTACCGGCATGGATGCCCTCAACGGCTTTATGATGCAGTATCAGCCCGGCAGCGCGGATTCGTTGACCATCGAGATCCCGCAGGAGGAAATGTCCAGCCTGCTGGCGCATTTTTCGCAGGAAGTCTACGATGCAAAAGTAGTCTTTGGCCGCAAGGGCTGGTGCATCACTGCCGTGGTCACCATCCTCAGCGCAGCCATCGCTTATTTTGTCAGCGGCAGAGCGCTGAAACCGTTGCAGCAGCTTGCGCAGCAGGCGCAGCGGGTCGATCAGGACAGCATTGCCACCGCCCGGTTGGACGAGGATACCGTGCGGGAATTCGGGCAGTTGAGCCGGTCAGTGAACCGGATGCTGGATGGGCTGGCGCAGTCCTTTGAATTGCAACGGCAGTTTGCGGGCAACGCCGCCCACGAGCTGCGCACTCCACTGGCCATTTTGCAGACAAAGCTGGAACTGTTTGCAGAGGAGCACCCGGCCATGGACGCCGAGACTGCCGGGCTGGTCAGCTCTCTGCGGGAGCAGCTGGACCGTTTGACCGCCCTAGTGCGCACTTTATTAGAGATGAGCAATCTGCAATCGGTCTCCCGCACCGACCACATTGCCCTTGCGCCGCTGGTGGAGGAGATTTTGACCGACCTGACCCCCCTTGCCCAGAAAAACAATATCTCCTTGCAGCAGGACTGCGCGGAACTGGGCATGGTGGGCAGCGATGCTTTGATCTACCGGCTGGTGTTCAATCTGGTGGAAAACAGTATCAAGTATAACCGCCCCGGCGGTGCGGTGCACGTCACCCTGCGGCAGGAAAAGCAGGCCGCCGTGCTGCGCGTTGCGGATACCGGCCCGGGCATCCCTGCGGACTGCCGGGAGAGCATCTTCCAGCCCTTTTTCCGGGTGGATAAGTCCCGCAGCCGGGAAATGGGCGGCGTGGGGCTTGGGCTTGCCCTTGTGCGGGAGATCGCCGTGCTGCACGGCGGCAGCGTGACCGTGGAGAGCAGCAGTGAAAACGGCACTACCTTTGCCGTCGCCCTGCCGCTGGCACAGCCCTGCTGAAACCGGGCGGACTGGGGCTTTATTTTTGGCACACAGGGGAGTATACTGGAAACAGCAGGCCTCGGAAAATAAGAAGGACAAAGGAGATACTGAAAATGCAGGCAACCATTCACAACGAATTCCTGACCCTGACCGTGGACACCCACGGTGCAGAGGCTGTCAGCCTGAAGAACGCCGCAGGCGAAGAGATGCTCTGGCAGGCCGACCCCGCCATCTGGAAGCGCCACGCACCCATCCTGTTCCCGTGGACGGGCAAGCTAGTGGACGGCACCTTTGCAGCCAAGGGCAAAACATGGAAGGGCGGCCAGCACGGCTTTGCCCGGGATCTGGAGCATACCCTGCTGCGGGCAGAAGGGGACACCATCCAGCTGGAGCTGCGGGCAGACGATGCTATCAAGGCAGAGCGCTTCCCCTATGACTTTGCGCTCACCAGCACCTTCCGTCTGGAGGGCAAGACTGTGCACCACACTTTGCAGGTGACGAACCCCGGCACCGAGGAGCTGCGCTTCGGCATCGGCTTCCACCCGGCGTTCAATGTGCCGTTCGATGAAAAGCACACCACCACTGACTACGAGTTCCGTTTTGACCGGCCGGAAAGCCCGGTCATCCTTGACGCCAGCCCCAACGGCCTGCTGAGCGGCAAGAGCTATTACCAGTGGAAGAATCAGCAGGCCATCCCGCTGACCGACGACCTGTTTGCCGACGACAGCTTCTGCATGGCAGGCCTGCGCACTGGCACCATCGGCATCTGCGAGAAGGACACCGGCCGCAATATCACCTGCAAGGTGGAGGGCTACCCCTATTCGCTCATCTGGTCGGCTCCTGCAAAGCCGGTGCGCTTTGTGTGCATCGAGCCGTGGCACAGCCTGCCCGCCGCTGCCACCGACCCGCAGGACTGGGAGCAGCGCGCCGCAGCCGCCTGCCTTGCCCCCGGCGAAAGCTGGCAGACTACCCTTAGCACCACCTTTGACCGGTAAGAAAAAAGCACGCAGAAACGAAACGGCGTGCTCTTGACAGAAACCTCAAAAGTGGGTATACTGTAAATAGAAAAGGCACTGCGACAAGCGGTTGGCCTTTTTGATGAGGATTCTTAAAACTCAAGAACCGTCACCGGCCAGGGTGGCGGTTCTCGCTTTTTACCTTGATGGTAAATACCAATCCGAAGATATGGAACGTCAAAGTAATTGGCATAAGCTTCACCTCCTTTCGGAAGTGGGGCCGAACCGCCTGCCGTTATGTGCAGTGCCTTGCTGCTAGAGCAGCAACTCTATAATAGCATATAATTCGACAAATGACAAGTAAAACCCCCGGAGCACAAAAGCGCTCCGGGGGTTTTGTATCGGGTCAGAAAGGCAAATGCTTAGTAAGCAACGCCCCAGTAGACCATGGCCTTGGCGGGCTTACCGCAGCAGGGGCACACATCGCTGAGATGCTCCTGCTCAAAGGGCATACAACGGCTGGAAAGTCCGGCCTCTTCCTTCATCTTCATCTCGCAGGCCAGATCGCCGCACCACATGGTCTTGATGTAGCCGGTGTTGGCCTTTGCCAGCTCCTTCACCTCGTCCATGGTGGTGGCAGCCCAGGTGCGCTTTTCGCGGTTTTCCAGCGCACGCTGGTACAGATCCTTGCGCAGAGCTTCCAGCTGGGCGGGGATGGCGGTCTCCAGCTCGTCCAAGCTTACAAAGACCTTCTCACGGGTGTCGCGGCGCACCAGCACGCACTGGTTCTTTTCCAGATCTTTGGGGCCGATCTCAAGGCGCAGGGGCACGCCCTTCATCTCCCACTGGGCAAACTTCCAGCCGGGGGCGTTGTCGCTGTCGTCCAGCTTCACGCGGGCGTACTTGCTGATCTTCTCTGCCAGCTCGGCAGCCTTCTCGGAAACGCCGGGCTTGTGGGCGGCAATGGGCACCACCACCACCTGAATGGGGGCAATGGCCGGGGGCAGGATCAAGCCGTCGTCATCGCCATGGGTCATGATGATGGCACCCACCAGACGGGTAGAAACGCCCCAGCTGGTCTGGAACGGATGATGCAGCTGGTTGTCGCGGCCGGTAAAGGTGACATCGTAAGCCTTGCTGAACTTATCGCCAAAGTAGTGGCTGGTGCCGCTCTGCAGTGCCTTGCCGTCCTTCATCATGGCTTCGATGGTGTAGGTGGCTTCGGCACCGGCAAACTTTTCCTTGTCGGTCTTGCGACCCTTTACCACGGGGATCGCCAGATCCTGCTCGCAGGTGTCTGCATAGCAGTTCAGCTGCTGCTGGGTCTCAGCCTCGGCCTCGGCAGCGGTCTCGTGGATGGTGTGACCCTCCTGCCACCAGAACTCGCGGCTGCGCAGGAAGGGACGGGTGGTCTTTTCCCAGCGCACTACGCTGCACCACTGGTTGTACTTCATGGGAAGCTCACGGTAGCTGTGCAGCACGCGGGACCAGTGGTCGCAGAACATGGTCTCGCTGGTGGGACGCACCGCCAGACGCTCTTCCAGCTTGTCGGAGCCGCCCATCGTGACCCACGCCACCTCCGGCGCGAAGCCATTGACGAGCTCGCCTTCCTTCTGCAGCAGGCTCTCCGGGATCAGCACCGGCATAGCCACATTCTCATGGCCGGTAGCCTTGAACCGGGCATCCAAATCCTTCTGGATCAGCTCCCAGATGGCCTGACCATAGGGGCGCAGGATGATAAAGCCCTTCACACTGGAATACTCCACCAGCTCTGCCTTCACGCAGATATCAGTGTACCACTGTGCAAAGTTTTCTTCCTGGCTGGTGATCGCCTGCACGAGCTTCTTGTTGTCTTTTGCCATTTTGTTATATCCTCCCAAGGCCGTGCGCCAAACGCTTTACGTTCCGCACGAACCATAATAAAGCCCCGCCTGCCTGCACGGCCGTGTGCCGCACTGCAAAGGCGGGGCTTTTGCCTAAAAGAATCAGTTCTGCGCGTGGCTGTCCACAAAGTTTACCACATCGCCTACGGTGCGCAGGGACTCGATGGCGTCGTCCGGCACCTCGATGCCAAACTCGTCCTCCAGCGTCATCACCATATCTACGATATCCAGACTGTCAGCCTCAAAATCGCTCATGATATCACTTTCCAGCGTGATCTTTGCCGGGTCAACGTCCAGCTGCTCAGCCAGCAATGCACGGATTTTCTCAAAAGTATCCATTCCTGTGGTCTCCTTTTTGCAGTTGTATTGCATACGCGTACAGCCCGCCGTGCCCCGGAAAACCTCCGGTATCCGGCACGGCCTTGCCTGCTGTACAAAGCGCTCTCTTTTTTTATATCCCATGCAGTGCGTATTGTCAAGCCCTGTTTTGCAGCAACTGAAGAAAATTGTCTGAAAGCTGCTTTTTCCCTTGACATCTCGTGCCGGTTTTTTTATCATTATAAAGTAATGAGTTTACGGGGACTGACCGGTCCCTTTTATAAGGAGCGATAAGCATGAAGCTTTCATTCACCAAAATGCAGGGCTGCGCCAACGATTATATCTATCTGGACTGCCGCACCTCCGGCGTGCCGGAGGATATCGCAGCGCTTTCACAGCGGCTGTCCCGGCGGCACTTTTCCATCGGCGCGGACGGCATTATCTGCATCTGCGCACCGGTCACAGCCGGGGCAGACGCCATGATGCGCATCTTCAATGCGGACGGCAGCGAGGGTAAGATGTGCGGCAACGGCATCCGCTGCGTGGCCGAGTGGCTGTACACCCACGGCATGGCAAAGCCGAAGCTTGCCATCGACACCCTCAGCGGCTTAAAGACCGTTGCCCGCATGGGCGAAGGTCTGTGGCAGGTAGAGATGGGCACCTACACCGCCATGGCAGCGGCGCTGCCCGCCGTGAACATGGGCGAAGGACCGCTGGTAGACCTACCCCTGCAGGTGGAAGAGAACCTGTGGCGGGTGACCTGTATCAGCGTGGGCAATCCCCATTGTGTGACCATTGTGCCGGATGTGGACAGCCTGAAGCTGGAGCAGATCGGCCCGGGCTTTGAGCACCACGAAAACTTCCCGGAGCGCATCAACACCGAGTTTGTGCAGGTGGTGGACGCCACCCACCTGAAAATGCGTGTGTGGGAGCGCGGCAGCGGCGAGACATGGGCCTGCGGCACCGGCACCTGTGCCACTGTGGCAGCCCTGACCGAGCTGGGCATCTGCCCCGCCGGGGAGGATGTCCATGTGCAGCTGCGCGGCGGCGAGCTGACCATCCGGGTGCTGCCCGGCAAGCAGCTGTTGATGACCGGCGCTGCCGAGACCGTGTGCGAGGGCACGACCGAAGTGTAAATAAGAACCCTCTCAGTCGCCTGACGGCGACAGCTCTCCCGAAGGGCGAGCTTTTCTGCATCAAGAGGAAAAGTTTCCCTTCAAAATGAAAAGCTCCCCCCTCGGGGGAGCTGGCATCGAGCGGATGCGAGATGACTGAGAGGGTTCCACAATATAGAAGCGAGGGAAAGTATCATGAAGATGAACAAGCATTACAATGAGCTGAAGGCCAGCTACCTGTTCGTGGACATTGCCCACAAGGTGGCTGCGTATCAGGAAGCACACCCGGAAAAGGAGATCATCCGTCTGGGCATCGGCGATGTGACCCAGCCGCTGGCGAAGTGCGTGGTGCAGGCTATGCGCGACGCCGCCGAGGAGATGGGCACCAAAGAGGGCTTCCACGGCTACGGCCCGGAGCAGGGCTACCCCTTCCTCAAGCAGGCTATTCAGGGCTACTACGCCAGCCGCGGCACCCAGCTTGCCGAGGACGAGATCTTTATCTCGGACGGCGCGAAGAGCGACCTTGCAAACCTGCTGGGTCTGTTCGATGTGGACAACACCGTGCTGGTACCGGACCCCGTGTATCCCACCTATGTGGACGATAACGTTACCGATGGCCGCAAGATCATTTACAGCCGCACCGGGCAGGAGAACGGCTTCCTCGGGATGCCGGACGAGAGCGTGAAGGCAGATATCATCTATATTTGCAGCCCCAACAACCCCACCGGCGCTGCCTACACCCGCGCACAGCTGAAGGCATGGGTGGATTACGCCCGCAAGAATGATGCCATCATCCTGTACGATGCCGCTTACGAGTGCTTTATCTCGGACGGCGAGCTTGCCCGCAGCATCTTCGAGATCGAGGGTGCACGCGAGTGTGCCGTGGAGATCTGCTCCTTCTCCAAGATCGCAGGCTTTACCGGCACCCGCTGCGGCTACACCGTCGTGCCCAAGGAGCTGGAGCGCGAGGGCATGAGCATCAACAAGCTCTGGCTGCGCCGCCAGACCACCAAGTTCAACGGCGTGCCCTATGTGGTGCAGCGCGCCGCTGCTGCTGTGTTCACCGAGAGCGGCATGGCTGAGATTCAGTCTAATCTGGACTACTACCGCCGCAACGCAAAGGTCATCGCCGATGCACTGGACGAGTGCGGCGTGTGGTACTGCGGCGGCAAGAACAGCCCCTACATCTGGCTGCGCTGCCCCGGCAACATGAAGAGCTGGGAGTTCTTCGACTGGCTGCTGGAAAACTGCGGCGTGGTGGGCACCCCCGGCGTGGGCTTCGGTGAGTGTGGCGAGGGCTACTTCCGCCTGACCGCCTTCGGCGATGCGGAAAAGACCAAGCTTGCCGCCGAGCGCATCAAGACCGCGATCAAGGCGCTGTAAAACCTATAAAAATTGCACCCGCTGTCCGTTTTGGGCGGCGGGTGTATTTTTTTACGCATTCTCTTGACAAATCTGTATCTACTGTATATACTGTACATATACAGACAAAACGAAAGTGTCAAAGGAGCAGCCGATGGAACTGTTTATCAACAACAAAAGCGGCGCGCCTATCTATGACCAGATCTACAACCAGATCAAGCAGCAGATCATCAGCGGGGCTTTACAGCCGGACGAGGCCATGCCCTCCATCCGGGGGCTGGCACGGGATCTGCGCATCAGCGTCATTACCACCAAGCGCGCCTACGATGAACTGGAAAAAGAGGGCTTTCTTTACGCAGTACCGGCAAAGGGCTTTTTTGTAGCCCCGAAAAACACCGAGCTGCTGCGGGAAGAAAACCTGAAAAAGATTGAAGCGCATCTTACCGAAGCCGTCCGCCTGTCCGCATCCTGCGGGCTGAGCAGGGAAGAACTGCGGGAGATGCTGGAACTGCTATGGGAGGGCTGAATATGAACGCACTGGAACTGCAGGGGCTTACAAAGCACTATAAGGACTTTACCCTTGGGCCGCTGGACCTGACCCTGCCCGGGGGCACGATTTGCGGACTGATCGGTGAAAACGGAGCGGGCAAAAGCACCACCATCCGGCTGATCTTAGACATGGTGCAGCGGGACGGCGGCACCGTGACCATCCTCGGCAGGGACAGCCGCACCGCTTCCGTCCGCACCAAAGAGGAGATCGGCGTGGTGTTGGGCAGCGAGGGCATCCCCCTGTGCCTGAACGCGGTGCAGGCGGGCAAGGTGATGGCGGGCATCTATCAGAACTGGGACGCTGCCGCCTATGCGGAGCTGTGCCAAAAGTTCGGTCTGCCGGACAAAAAGCAATACAAGGACTACTCCACCGGCATGAAGATGAAGCTGTGCATCGCCGTGGCACTGGCGCACCACCCGAAGCTGCTGCTTTTGGACGAAGCTACCAACGGGCTGGACCCGGTGGTGCGGGACGAGGTGACCGACCTGCTGCTGGACTTTGCCCGGGACGAAAACCACTCCATCCTCATCTCCTCCCACATCGTAAGCGACTTGGAAAAGCTGTGCGACACCATCGCCTTCCTGCACAAGGGCAGGCTGCTGCTCTGTGAAGAAAAGGACGCCCTGCGGGAGGAATATGCCCTGTGGCATGGCACGGCGGCGCAGCTGGCGGCACTGGATGCACAGGTGTACGGTAAGCGTGTCACTCCTTACGGTGCCGAGGCGCTTGTGCGCCGGGACGCAATGCCCGCCGGAGCAGAGCTTGCCCCGGTGAGCATTGAGGAATTGTTTGTACTGATGGTGAAAGGGGAGAACGTGCAATGAAAGGTCTGTTATTGAAGGATGCCTATCAGCTGTGGAGCTACACCAGATGGATCATTCTGGCGTCGGTAGCCATGATGCTGATGGGAACGTTTTTCATGAAGGAAGGGTCTAATTTCTTTATGCTGTACGGCGGGCTTTTGCTGGGCATCCTGCCCATGACCTTGCTGGCTTACGACCAGAACGGCCGGTTCAGCGCTTACAGCGCCGCCCTGCCGGTGACAAAAGAGCAGATCGTGGGCGGCAAATACCTCATCGGACTGTGCGGTATGGTGCTGGCGGAGCTGCTGAGCATGGCAACTTTGGCGGCCGCACAGCTGCTCTGGGGTACGGTGACGGTGCAGATCACCGTGGCGACCCTGCTTCAGGTGGCGATGCTGACCCTGCTGGGCAACATTATTTTGCTGCCGCTGGCCTACCGCTTGGGCTACCAAAAAGCCCGGTATGCGTACTACCTGTGCATCGGTCTGCTTGCAAGCTTTATGGGATATTTCGTTTCTTCGGGGGACAGCGCTTTGGACAGCATCCTGCCCGCGCAGGGTTCGCTGCTGGTGCTGGTGGTCGTGCTGGCGGCGGCGCTGGCGCTGTATGCCCTCTCGTGGCGGTTGTCCGTTGCATGGTACGGAAAGGCAGAGCAGTAAAATGAAGAAAAGCCAAATCGCGGGCATCCTGTTCGGCGTTGCCATGGGCGTTTTGTTCAGTGTGTCGATGGGGACAGTGGGTTTTGCGCTGGGTGCCGGTTTTGTCAGTCTGGGCATGGTGATGTTTGAAGGGCTGGATGACCCGCAGGATAAAAAATAAGGTGTAAAAATGCGCCGCCCCTGCCGGAAAAGCTTCTCCGGTAAGGGCGGCGCTGTATTATTTTTCAGTTTTCTCTGTGCTTTTTTGTGCAGCTTCCAGCTCATCCACCCGCTTTTGCAGGGCGGTGATCTTATCGTCCATTTTCAAAAATGTCCAGACCAGAACGGCCAGCACCAGCGCGGGAGGAACAACCATCCACAGGGACTGCTGGCACCAGAGCAGCAGCGAATAGCCGCCAAACACAGTAAAGAGAAACACGGCAAACAGGCTTGCAGCCAGCACAGCAAAAAATCCCATACAGAAAGTCTCCTTTCGCTTATTCTTCTGTTTCTTCCTCGTCCGGGTCCAGCTCGATGCTGAACACGGCTTTTTTCAGCTTGCCGCAGCCCTGCGCCTTCAGGCCGGATTTATACGGTTCCCCGGCCAGATACAGGGCAAAGCGTCCCTCGCACAGCATTCCGGCAATGCTGGTACCGGCGGTGCCTACGGTGGTGTCGGCGGTCTCGTCGGTGGGCTTGGTGGGAGTCAGCTCTGCCAGACTTACCTCAAACAGCTCGCTGCCGTCCAAGTCGGTCTCCAGCGTGATGTGATTGTCGTGCCGCTGGAACAGTGCCTTGTCGGAGGTCTGGGGTGTGACGGTACTCACAGTGACCACCGCCTTGTCCCCATCGATGCGGGTGCGCCCGGCAGGCAGGGTGGTGATATCCCGCGCCATGATGTACTCGATGACAGTGTCCAGATTGTCGCTTACGCCCAGATAATTGGGCAGGTTGTTCAGGGTATCGTAGATCATGGAAAAGTCCTCCATCTGTATCGTTTTGGTTACTTGTATGGTATCACAGGTCGGGGGCAGATGCAATATCTGTGGGGGAGAGTATAAATCGATATTGCTCGAATCTCCCCTTGCACCCCTTTTGCATAGCAGATAAAACAGAAACACCAGTACCCGGTTCGGATATTGGAGTTCTTGGCGGGCGCGGGTGGATTGCGCGAGCCGCGCAGAAAAGGAGCCCGGGTCGCGGCTCCCAGCGGCTGCATCGTGCCTTGGGCGGCACGCGCATCCTGCTGGCCGCAGCCCCAACAGCTCCTCCCTGTTTCTGCCGCTGGCAGCGGTCGTCGCTGTTGCACAGGGGCTTTTTTACCCGCCGGACTGTTCGGCGGGTCGATGCTGTTCGAATCCACCCACATTTGTGAGTCTCACGCACAAGCAAAACAAAAAACTCCAGCGTGCTAAATACGCTAGAGCTTTTTTGGTGGGCGCGGGTGGATTCGAACCACCGAAGCTGAAAGCAGCAGATTTACAGTCTGTCCCCATTGGCCACTCGGGAACACGCCCATATTCTTTTTTACAGCCACGCGGACTGCTTGTATATGTTACCACTGAAAACGCGGTTTGTCAACCCATAATTTGGGCTGAGCGCAAAAAATAAGAAAGAAATGCAGCAAACACAAAAGCCCTCCCGTCCGGGTGTGCTTTACAGCGTCCGGGCGGGAGGGCTTTTCAGCCTGACAAAAACAGGTCAGGAGAAGATCACTTCTGGTTCTTCATGTAGATGTGGTGCGGCAGACCGGCGATGTACAGCGGGGTCAGCTCGGCCTGGATCAGCGGACGGGCGTAGTCCAAGAAGTCCTCGGTCATCTGGGTATGGTTGTTGTTCATCCAGCTCAGGGGAACCTTCTTTTCCAGGTTGGCGACCTCGCTGATGGGATGCAGCTCGGTGGTGCACTGGTAGGGGTTGTTGGAGATGCGCTTCAGCGCAACCATCTGCCCGGTAACGCCCTCAAAGGCTGCCTTGGCAGCGGCACCGCCTACCTGATAGGCTTCGGTGATGTCGGTGCGGCTGGTCAGGTGACCGGCGCAGCGCTGCAGGGTGGAAAGCTCGATGCAGCGGGTCTTGGTGTCCAGATTGCGGGCAACCACATTGGCCAGATACCGTGCAGTACCGGTCAGTGCCTTGTGGCCGAAAGCGTCCACTGCGTGCACGTCGTCCGCCAGCTCACAGACATAGCGGCCGTCCTCCAGCTTTACGCCCTCGGAAACAGCAATGACGATGCTGGGCTTCTTTTCCTGCATCACACGCACCTTTTCCACAAAGCGCTCCACATTGAAGGGAACCTCGGGCAGGCAGATCATGTCCACGCCCTCGCAATCGTCGCTCTTGGCCAGTGCGGCAGCGGCGGTCAGCCAGCCGGCGTTGCGGCCCATGATCTCCACCGCGGTGACGTACTTGGTGCCGTACACGGTGGCGTCACGGATGATCTCCTTCATCACAACGCCGATGTACTTGGCCGCAGAGCCGTAACCGGGAGTATGATCGGTGACCATCAGGTCGTTGTCGATGGTCTTGGGCACGCCCATAAAGCGGATGTCGCTGCCAACGCGCTGGCCGTAGTCTGCCAGCTTGCCGATGGTGTCCATGGAGTCGTTGCCGCCGATGTAGAAGAAGTAGCCGATGTTCAGCTTTTCTAGAATGGCGAACAGCTTTTTGTACACCGCCTCGTCATCCCGCCAGTCGGGCAGCTTGTAGCGGCAGCTGCCCAGAAAGCTGGACGGGGTGCGCTTGAGCAGCTCGATGTCCAGGTCATCGGTCAGCAGGGTGGAAAGATCCACCACCCGCTCCTCCAGCAGACCGGCAACACCGTTGCACATACCGTACACGATGTCTGCGCCGCGGTTCTTGCAGCTTTCAAAGACACCCGCCAGACTGGCATTGATGACAGAGGTGGGGCCGCCGGACTGACCGACGATTGCGTTTTTTCCCATGATGATTTCTCCTTTTTTGTTTTTTCTGTTTCGGCTATAAAAACGTGCAGTTGCACGAAAACAGACGCGGAAGGGAAAGGGAGATCACAGACGGATGTGGCGGGGGGTACCGTTCACATACACAGGAGTTACCTCGTCCAGGATCAGCGGACGGGCGTACTCCTCAAAGGCTTCGGTCACCTGCATCCCGTCCGGAGTGATCCATTCCAGCGGGACTTTCTTTTCCAGATTTGCCACCTGCTGCACATCCACAGACTCGGTGATGCACTGGTACGGGTAGTTGGAAACGCGCTTGAGGGCGATCATGCGGCCGCTCTCGCCCGCAAAGGCAGCAGCGGCAGCGGCACCGCCAACGGCGTAGGCCTCGTTCACATCCGTGCGGCTGGCCAGATGGCTGGCGCAGCGCTGCAGGGTGGAGAACTCGATGGCGCGGCTCTTGCACTGCAGTTTGTCGTGGATGAGCTCCGAAAGGTAACGGCTGGTGCCGCTGAGGATGGCCTTGTGACCAAAGGCGTCCAGCTGCCCGGCGGTGGAAACCAGATCGCACAGGTAAGTGCCGTCTGCGGTCTTTACGCCCTCGCTGGCTGCGATGATAACGTTGGACTTTACCCGCTGCAGCTCGTCCACCCGGGCAAGGAACTTATCCTGATCGAAGGGCACTTCCGGCAGCAGGATCAGGTCGGGGCCTTCGCAGTCCTCGCCGCCTGCCAGACAGGCCGCACCAGCCAGCCAGCCAGCGTGACGACCCATGATCTCGGCCACCGTCACGCTGCGGATGTTGTAAACCGAGGAGTCGCGGATGACTTCCTTCAAGATGGTGGCAATGTACTTTGCGGCAGAGCCGTAGCCGGGGGTGTGGTCGGTGAGACACAGATCGTTGTCGATGGTTTTGGGCACACCGATGAACCGCACACTGCTGCCCACCTGCTGCCCGTAGCGGGACAACTTCGCGATGGTATCCATCGAGTCGTTGCCGCCGATGTAGAACACGGCGCAGATGTCGTACTTGTCAAACAGGGTGAACAGCTTGACGAACGGGGTGGCATCGGTGTCCGGGTCGGGCAGCTTGAAGCGGCAGCTGCCCAGATAGCTGGACGGGGTGCGCTTGAGCAGCTCAATGCTCATGCGGTCGTCCAGCAGAACGTTGAGCTCCAGCAGCTCCTCCTTGAGCAGACCTTCGATGCCGTACTTCATGCCGTACACCTTGTCTGCACCCAGACTGCGGGCGGCTTTGTATACGCCTGCAAGGCTGGAGTTGATCACGGCGGTAGGGCCGCCGCTCTGACCAATGATGATATTCTTGGCCATGGAAACCTCCTTCAGATCATTTAAAATGTATCACTGCCGGGCAAACGGTTTTCCGCACCGTCCGGTAAAGTAGTCTGTCGACCCTGCACTGCCAACAGACCGGAACGGCAAAACAGCCGCCTGCCGCAACTGACACAAAAATATTTGCAGCTTGTGTATTCGCTTTTTGTAAAATGTGCAAAATAAGCTGCAATCCTATTGTACCCGTTTTGCCTGTTGTATGCAAGACCCAATTGGTTGCACAGGCAAAAAAAATATGATAAAATGGGTGCGCACTCCAAAATTACCGGGCAGAAGTACCTGCCTGTTGGGATAATTGCAGAAAGCTGGACAGAGATTATGGGCATTTCACACGAATATCATTCGGCACCCCGGCGGCGCACGGGCGGGGGCATCAGCGGCAAACTGCGGCTGGCAGGGGTCATTGTGGTCATCCTGCTGGTCGCCTATGCGGTGACCGCTATTCTGGAAAAGGGAACAGCGGCGGAGGACAGCACCCCGCAGACCAGCGCGGGCGGCATTGCGCAGAACATTCTGGCACCGCTGCCCATGCAGGGCGAGGCGGCTTCCGGCAGCGACAGCGAGGGTGCAGCCGATAGCAGCGGCACGGCGCAGGCGGTGCAGCTGGAAAACTTCGGCCCCGCCCGGCAGACCGACGGTGCCTATACCATTAAGGCTTACGACGCCAGCGTCATCCGGCAGCCGACCTGCGGTCAGGTAGACCTGAGCTATTTTTCGGACGCTGCCTTTCTGGGCGACAGCCTGACGGTGGGCTTTTCGGACTACCAGATCAATCTGAGCGGCGCGCTCATCTGCGGCTATACGGGTGTAGGGCCGGACGCCATCGTCAACCGCGCCGCCGTCAAGAGCCCCACCCGCGGGCAGGAGGTGGCACTGGATGTGCTGGCAGCGGCGCAGCCCAAAAAGCTGTATATCCTGCTGGGCACCAACACCCTGACCACCTTGGGCGCTGCGGACCGTTTTCTGGCATACTACGGACAGATGCTGGACGAGCTGCGCCAGACGCTGGGCGAGGACTGCATTATTTATGTACAGTCCATCCCGCCGGTACGGCCTGCGGCAGCGGAAAAAAAGCCGGGTCTTGCCTCGGACGTGCTGCGCGGCGTGAATGAGCAGCTGGCGCAGCTGGCTGCCAGCAAGGGCTGCGTTTATCTGGATCTGTGGGAGACACTGGCTGACGGCGAGGGCAACCTGAAAGAGATGATCGCCGCACCGGACGGCGTGCACCTTTCGGCCGGCAACGGCTACGGTGCATGGGTCACTTACCTGCGCAACCACGCGAAATATTCCGCAAGTAACCCGTGGATCATGGGCAGCGCATACAGCGCAGAATAACCAGAGCAAAGGACAGCTGCACCAAACGATGCGGCTGTCCTTTTTTTTTGCGGGTTCAGCGGGATGTTTTTGCACAAAACAGTCTTTTCTGCATGGAAAAGGCTGTCTGCCAAAAAGTTTTAGTTGACAGAAAAGGCGAATCATGTTATTCTTTTGTTGATTTTGAGAGACACCGCCTTGCAGAGTCTTTTCAAAGCAATTTACTCGGGACCGCCCAACGGGGCTAAGGCCATACGGACAGCCGGGTCCACTGCCGACCGGCGGCGCAAGCTGCCATTATTGATTGAGTTACTGCGAGACAACGATGAAACGGGTTTCAAACCTTGCGTTGGCTCGCGTGCCGCAGCACTGCTGTTTTGATTAGAAGCAGCGGCTGCCCCTGCGGCAAAGCTCTAAATTTTATAAGTTGGTTCCTTTACAACCATGAAATTGCGCAGCCTATGCGCAGACTTGTGAAACGGTCAATAAGAGTAGTAAAAGTGTAGTTGCTATATAGACTCTCATCACCCCGTCTTTTTGGATCGCGAATAACGCGCAGCACCGGCACTTACGGCTGGGTGCTTTATCAGCGCGGAAAAAGCTGTTCCAAGCGCAGGTCTGCACATTTGTGCAGTGCCTGCGCTTTTTTGTTGTGCAAAAAGGGAAACAGGGACGGAGGATAAGATGAACGAGAACAAAGCACGTTCCCGGCTGGACCAGCGCCGTGCGCCCATCTACGAGGCGCTGGAGCGGTTCCGGCAGATGCGGGTGGTGCCCTTTGACGTGCCCGGTCACAAGCGGGGCCGCGGCAACCCGGAGCTGACCGCTTTTCTGGGTCAGCAGTGCGTGGGCGTGGACGTGAACAGTATGAAGCCGCTGGATAACCTCTGCCACCCGGTGTCGGTCATCCGGGAAGCTGAGGAGCTTGCCGCCGATGCCTTTGGTGCGGCACACGCCTTTTTAATGGTAGGCGGCACCACCAGCAGTGTGCAGAGTATGGTGCTTACCGCCTGCAAGCGGGGTGATGAGATCATTCTGCCCCGCAATGTGCACCGCAGCGTGCTGAACGCGCTGGTGCTGTGCGGCGCTGTGCCGGTGTATGTGAACCCGGAGGTGGATAAGCGTCTGGGCATCTCGCTGGGCATGAAGCGGGAGCAGGTGGCAAAGGCCATCAAGGAGCACCCCAACGCCGTGGCTGTGCTGGTGAATAACCCCACCTACTACGGCATCTGCTCCGATCTGCGTGCCATCGTAAAAATGGCGCACGACGCCGGAATGCTCTGCCTTGCGGATGAAGCCCACGGCACCCACTTCTACTTTGGCGGCGGCCTGCCGGTGTCTGCCATGGCGGCAGGCGCAGATATGGCCTCGGTGTCCATGCACAAGAGCGGCGGCAGCCTGACCCAGTCCAGCCTGCTGCTCATCGGCCCCAATGTGCATCAGGGCTATGTGCGCCAGATCATCAACCTGACCCAGACCACCTCCGGCAGCTATCTGCTGATGTCCAGTCTGGATATCTCCCGCCGCAATCTGGCGCTGCGGGGACGGCAGGTGTTCCATCAGGTGGCAGACATTGCCGAGTACGCCCGCGAGGAGATCAACGCCGTAGGCGGTTACTACGCCTTTGGCAAGGAGCTGTGCAACGGCGATTCCGTCTTTGACTTTGACACCACCAAGCTCAGCGTCCATACGCTGGATATCGGTCTTGCCGGCATTGAGGTCTACGATATCCTGCGCGATGAGTACGATATTCAGATCGAGTTCGGCGATATCGGCAACATCCTTGCCTACCTGTCCATCGGCGACCGTCCGCAGGAGGTGGAGCGGCTGGTCAGTGCACTGGCCGAGATCAAGCGCCGCTACCGCACCGACGGCTCGGGTCTGCTGAGTCAGGAATACATCGACCCCGTGGTGGCCGCCAGCCCGCAGGAGGCCTTCTACGCCCCCAAAAAGAGCCTGCCCCTGCGGGAGACCGAGGGCATGGTGTGCAGCGAGTTCGTCATGTGCTATCCCCCGGGCATCCCCATCCTTGCACCCGGCGAGCGCATCACCAAGGAGATTTTGAACTATATCGAGTACGCCAAGGCCAAGGGCTGCAGCATGACCGGCCCGGAGGACCCTGAAATTTTGCACCTGAATGTTCTGGCATAAGGAGGGAAAAAGATGGAATTTTGGTTTTCAGAGTTTCACACCCCGGATGTGAAGCACAGCATCCGGGTGAACAAGCAGCTCTACTCCAAGCAGAGCGATTACCAGCGCATTGATATCTTTGAGACCCCGGAGTTCGGCCGGGTGCTCACGCTGGACGGCAACGTGATGCTGACCGAGCGCGATGAGTTCATCTACGATGAAATGATCGTCCATGTGCCCATGGCGGTGCACAAGGAAGCCAAAGATATTCTGGTCATCGGCGCCGGTGACGGCGGCGTGGTGCGGGAACTGACCCGCTACGACCGTGTGGAGCGCATCGACCTTGTGGAGATGGACCCGCAGGTGGTGGAAGCCTGCCGCGCCTATCTGCCCGGCAATGCCTGCCGTATGGATGACCGCCGGGTGCATATCTACTTTGAGAACGCCCTGAAGTATATCCGCCGCTGCGAGGAAGAATACGACCTCATCATCGTGGACTCCTCCGACCCCTTCGGCCCCTCTGAGGGTCTGTTCACCCGCGAGTTCTACGGCAGCTGCTTCAACGCCCTGAAAGAGGATGGCATCATGGTCAACCAGCAGGGCAGTCCCTTCTACGCCGAGGACGCCAGCGCCATGCAGCGCAGCCACAAGCGCATTGCGTCCACCTTCCCCATCAGCCGGGTGTATCAGGCACATATCCCCACCTTTGCGGCGGGGTACTGGCTGTTCGGCTTTGCAAGTAAAAAATATCATCCCATTGATGATCTGGACGCAGAGTCGTGGAAGGCGCTGAATATGCGCACCCGCTACTACACCACAAAACTGCATATCGGAGCATTCTACCTGCCGGCTTTTCTGGAGGAGATGCTGCGGGAAGTGGAGGAACACTGATGCACCCCAACGTTGAGAACTTTATCGGCTGCGACAGCAGCTACCGCGCCGCCAGCATCGTGCTGTACGGTGCACCTTACGATTCCACCACCAGCTACCGCCCCGGCGCACGGTTCGGCCCGGCGGCTATCCGGCACGAGAGCTATGGTCTGGAGACTTACAGCCCCTACCAGAACGCCGACCTGACCGATTTTGACGTGTTCGACAGCGGCGATCTGGAGCTGTGCTTCGGCTCCAGCGAGCTGGCGCTGGCCGATATCGAGGCTCGGGCAGAGGAAATTTTGAAGGACGGCAAGTTCCCGCTGCTGCTGGGCGGCGAGCATCTGGTCACGCTGGGCGCGGTGCGGGCTGCGGTGAAGAAATATCCCGACCTGCACATCGTCCACTTCGATGCCCATGCCGACCTGCGGGACGACTATCTGGGCGCGAAGCTGAGCCACGCCTGTGTGCTGCGCCGCTGCCACGAGCTGGTAGGGGACGGCCGTATCCATCAGTTCTGCATCCGCAGCGGAGACCGGGCAGAGTTCGAGTTCGCTGCCCAGCACACCGAGATGCACAAGTTTGATTTTACCGGCCTTGCAGAGTTGACCGCACAGCTGTGCGAGAGCAAGGTGCCGGTGTACCTGACCATTGATCTGGACTGCCTTGACCCTTCCTGCTTCCCGGGCACCGGTACCCCGGAGGCCGGCGGCGTGAGCTTTTTGCAGCTGCTGGATGCCATCCGCACTGTGACCAAGGCCAACATCATCGGCGCAGACCTGAACGAACTGGCTCCCACGCTGGACACCACCGGCGTTTCCACCGCCACCGCCTGCAAGGTGCTGCGCGAGACCCTGATCGCGCTGGACAAGGGCTGGCCGGGATTTCAGGTATAAATACGAACCTACCATTTACAGATAAAGGAGTAATCGACATGAGCAAAGTTCTGATCATCGGCTGCGGCGGCGTGGCCTCCGTTGCCATCCATAAGTGCTGCCAGGTGCCCGAGGTGTTCACTGAGATTTGCATCGCCAGCCGTACCAAGGCAAAGTGCGATAAGCTGGCTGCCGAGCTGGCTCCCACCACCGCTACCAAGATCACCACCGCACAGGTGGACGCAGACAAGGTGGAAGAGGTCATCGCTCTCATCAAGGCGTACCAGCCCGATCTGGTAATGAACATCGCCCTGCCTTATCAGGATCTGACCATCATGGACGCCTGCCTTGCCTGCGGCGTCAACTACATGGACACCGCCAACTACGAGCCCGAGAACACCGACGACCCGGAGTGGCGTGCCATCTACGAGAAGCGCTGCAAGGAGGCCGGCTTCTCTGCCTACTTTGATTACAGCTGGCAGTGGGCCTACGCCAAAAAGTTTGAGGAAGCCGGTCTGACCGCCCTGCTGGGCAGCGGTTTTGACCCGGGTGTGACCCAGGCATACTGCGCCTACGCCAAAAAGCACGAGTTCGATACCATTGACACCATCGATATTCTGGACTGCAACGGCGGCGACCACGGCTATGCCTTTGCCACCAACTTCAACCCCGAGATCAACCTGCGCGAGGTGTCCGCACCCGGCAGCTACTGGGAGAACGGTCACTGGGTAGAAATCCCCGCTATGAGCATCAAGCGGGAGTACAACTTCGATCAGGTGGGCGACAAGGATATGTACCTGCTGCACCACGAGGAGATCGAGTCTCTGGCAAAGAACATCCCGGAGGCAAAGCGCATCCGCTTCTTCATGACCTTTGGCCAGAGCTATCTGGATCACATGCGCTGTCTGGAGGACGTGGGCATGCTGTCCACCACCCCTGTCAACTTTAACGGACAGGAGATCGTGCCCATCCAGTTCCTCAAGGCACTGCTGCCGGATCCTGCCAGCCTTGGCCCCCGTACCAAGGGCAAGACCAATATCGGCTGCATCTTTACCGGCAAAAAGGACGGCAAGGACAAGACCTACTACATCTACAACGTCTGCGACCATCAGGAGTGCTACAAGGAAGTGGGCTCTCAGGCCATCAGCTACACCACCGGCGTGCCGGCTATGTGCGGCGCCCTGATGCTGCTCACCGGCAAGTGGACCACCAAGGGCGTGCACACTGTCGAGGAGTTTGATCCCGATCCGTATCTGGATGCACTGGACAAGTACGGCCTGCCCCGCTCCGAGAGCCACAACCCGGCTCTGGTGGACTGATGCGGGTGCGCGACAGCCGCCCGCCCTTTGCGGGGCTGGCAAACCTGTCCGAGGAGCAGCTGCACCGCCTGCCCACGCCCTGCTACCTGCTGGATGAAGCCCAGCTGCGCCGCAACGGCGAGATCCTGCTGGGGGCGCAGCAGCGTACCAGCTGCCGCATTCTGCTGGCGCAGAAGGCTTTTTCTAACTTCAACGTCTACCCGGTGCTGGCACCCTATCTGGCCGGTACCGAGGCCAGCGGCCTGTACGAGAGCCGTTTGGGCAGGGAAGAGCTGCCGGAGAAGGAGAACCATGTGTTCTGCGCGGCCTACCGGGCAGACGAGTTTGAGGAATTGCTGCAATACGCCGACCACATCGTGTTCAACTCGCCCAGCCAGCTGGCAAAGTTCGGCCCGGCGGCAAAGGCGGCTGGCAAAAGTATCGGCCTGCGCATCAACCCGGAGTGCTCCACGCAGGAGGGCCACGAAATTTATGACCCCTGTGCACCCGGCAGCCGTCTGGGCACCACCCGCGCCCAGTGGGACGCCGCCGTGGCAGCGCACCCGGAGCTGCCCGCCCTGCTGGACGGTCTGCACTTCCACACTCTGTGCGAGCAGGACGCGGATGCGCTGGCGGTAACGCTGGCAGCAGTGGAGGAAAAGTTTGCCGATCTGCTGCCCCGCATGAAATGGCTCAATTTCGGCGGGGGACACCACATCACCCGCCCGGGCTACGCCCTTGCTACGCTGGAAAGTTGCATCCTGTCGGTGCGGCAGAAGTACGGCGTACAGGTGTATCTGGAGCCCGGCGAGGCTTGGGCGCTGAACGCTGGCTATCTGGTTACCACCGTGCTGGACACCCTGCGCAACGGAGATACCAGCCTTGCCATTCTGGATATGTCCGCAGCCTGCCACACACCGGACGTCATCGAGATGCCCTACCGCCCGCCGCTGCTGGATGCCGGTGAGGCAGGGGAGAAGGCACACACTGTCCGGCTGGGCGGCCCCACCTGTCTTGCGGGGGATATCATCGGGGATTACAGCTTTGACGCCCCCCTTGCCGAGGGCGATAAGCTCATTTTCGGCGATATGGCCATCTACACCACCTGCAAGAATAACACCTTCAACGGGATGCCCCTGCCGCCCATCTGGCTGCTGGGTGCAGATGGCAGCTGCCGGGAACTGGTGCACTTCGGCTATCAGGACTTCAAAATGCGCTTGGGCGCACAGTAAAATAAAAAGCGTTTGTCACGGCCTGTGGGCTGCGACAAACGCTTTTTTCATGAAAGGGGTCGTTAAGGTGAACGACAGATAAGACAAAAAAGCACCACACGTTTCCGTGTAGTGCTTTGGTTCTGGTGGAGATTACCGGGCTGTTGTAATCACGGTGACCCTCTTGCAGTCCATGCACGGCGCTCTCCCGGGTGAGCTAAGCCCTCACTCGGTTGGCCTTAACGAAAAAAACACCACACGTTTCCATGTAGTGCTTTTCTTTCTGGTGGAGATTACCGGGATCGAACCGGTGACCTCTTGCATGCCATGCAAGCGCTCTCCCAGCTGAGCTAAACCCCCAGATGTCTTATTTTGTGCCTGACGACGTGTGTAATTATACCAGCCACAGGGGCGCTTGTCAACAGTTTTTTGAAAAATTTTTGCGGTAAAAGATCCCCGCAGGGCATGTGCCCGGCGGGGATCGGAAAGCGGGGGAGTGCTCGTTTTGAAAAACTACGCCTTAGCGTGCCTGACGGTCGAAGATCTGCGGGGCCACGCGGCACAGCAGCACAGCGGCCACCATGGTGAGCAGGGTCTCGGGCAGCATATAGCTACCGTTGTAGGTCAGGCTGTAAGTCCATGCGGCCAGACCATCATTCAGGTTGCCCCACACCAGCACGCCGGACAAAAAGCTGCACATAAAGCGCAGGAAACCGGCGGCAAAGGTGCCCACGGCTACGCCCACGGTGCGGTTTTTGAAGGGGCGGGCGAACAGCTCGGCCAGACCCAGTGCCATAAAGGCCAGCACATAGTCCAGCAGCACCTCACCGAGGAAGTAGAGGAAGGTGGAAGCGGGAGGAGGGTAGAAGCCCATGATCATTTGCAGGCAGGAGTTCACGAAACCGGTGAACAGGCCCCACTTTGCGCCGTGGCGGAAGGACACCAGCACAAAGGGCAGCATGCTCAGCAGGGTAATGCTGCCGCCGTTGGGCATGGTGAAGAACTTGATGTTGGAAAGCACCGTGCCAATGGCGATCATCAGGGCGCATTCCACCAGAATACGGGTCTTGGAATAGGTTTTGGACATGATGAAAAGATTCCTCTCTCATAGTAGTACACAAAAACAAAATGCGCCTGCTGGCAGCAGACGCATGGAGGTTTGTTGAACGTACCGGACAGTTCCGCAAACTCCCTACGCCGGTATTGCCCGGATCAGGTAAAGGGTACTCCGCGCAATGCGGATCTCAGCCTTACGGCGCCCCTGTTTTTATGTCCGCCCACAGTATACGCGCCGGGAGACAAAAAGTCAAGCCCGCAGACATATTCCGCCCCGGCGGCGCGTATGTTATACCATTGCAAAGCTGGAACGCAGGGAGGCGGGATATGAAAGCCGATCCGGAACAGCGCGCCGTGCAGCTGGGCGAGTACATTGCCGCCCACAACGCCACGGTGCGGGCAGCGGCGGCTGCGTTCGGGTGCAGCAAGTCCACCGTGCACAAGGACGTTGCCGTGCGGCTGCGCAGCATCAGCCCTGCGCTGTACGGGCAGGTGCGTGCCGTGCTGGCGCGCAACAAGGCCGAGCGTCACCTGCGGGGCGGGGCTGCCACCCGGCGCAGATACAGCCGCCGCTAAGCCCCAAAAAGACCGCTGCATTGTGCAGCGGTCTTTTTTGAGCCACTTTTTCATGGAGGGCGCAGCGAAAAGCGGCTGCTTTTATCCCCCGGTGTGGAACTGCTGCAATGCGCCTTTTTCCAGCCGGCTTACCTGTGCCTGACTGATGCCGATCTCCTGCGCCACCTCCATCTGGGTCTTACCGCGCAGATACCGCAGCTCCATAATGCGCTTTTCCCGGGGCGTAAGGGCGGCTACCGTGTCCCGGAACTGTAACCCGCTGATCCAGCTTTCCTCGCTGTCCGGGTCGCGCACCTGATCGATGACATACATCGCATCGCCGCTGTCGGTGTACACCGGCTCGTCAAGGCTGAGCGGCTCTACCACCGATTCCAGCGCGGCGGTCACCTCGCGCCGGGCAAGGCCCGCTGCGGCGGCGATCTCGTCCATGGTGGGTTCGCGTCCCAGCTGCTTTTCCAGCGCTTCCCGCGCCTGCATGGCGCGATAAGCGGTGTCCCGCAGGGTGCGGCTTACCCGCAGGGCGTTGTTGTCCCGCAGGAATCGCCGTATCTCCCCGATGATCATCGGCACGCCGTAGGTGGAAAAACGCACCGGCTGCGCGGGGTCAAAATTGTCGATGGCTTTGATCAGCCCGATGCACCCCACCTGAAACAGATCGTCCAGATTTTCGCCCCGCTGGGCAAACCGCTGCACCACGCTGAGCACCAGCCGCAGGTTGCCCTCCACCATCCGCGCCCGGGCAGCTTTGTCCCCGGCGTGGGCAAGGGTGAGCAGCTGACGCTTTTCCGCTTCGGTCAGCACAGGCAGCTGCCCCGTGTTTACACCGCATAGCTCCACCTTGTTGTACATCCAAACGCCCCCGGTCTTTTAGCTTTACCGGAAGTATGGCTCTGTGCGCCGGGCGCTATGCGTGGAAAAAATTGAGCGCCCCTCCGCAAAAGAGGGGCGCTTTATAGACAAATCTGTAATTTTATGGTATGCTGTGACTGGCGGCGCAAGCCGTCCATCAGGCGCTGTGCCCACAAACGCAGGACGGGTTGCGGCACCCAGTATCCGCTTCGTGCCTTGGGCGGCACTCGCGTCTTACTGGCCGCTGCCCCAACCTCGCCTCCCTGCTTCTGCCGCAGGCAGCGGTCGGCTCCGTTGCAGCTAGCTCCTTACCGGTACCTGAGTGCCGGGTAAGAGCGAATTTTTTTTTCTTTGAAATCTCGATTCTCCCCGGACGCTTAAGGGCGGGAAGGGGGGATGCGTCATGACATTTGAACAGGTCGTATTGCTGCTCACGCTGCTTGGCGGAGCGATCTACATCACCTTTCAGATCACATGGACTGTATCACACAGTGATGATAAAAAGAAAAAATGACCGCCTCCACGATTCCCCAATCCTGAACGGTCATTTTTCTTTTGATCTAACATGGTAAGGAGTTAGCCGTTTGCCGGGCCAGCGCCTCTTGTGTTCTTATTATACACGTTCCCACGCGGAATGTCAAGCGCTGCTACTCGCTTTCAAGGCGGGTTTTCAGGGTGTGGATGATGCGCTTTTCCAGCCGGGAGATATAGCTCTGGCTGATGCCAAGGGCGTCGGCGGCTTCCTTCTGGGTGCGCTCCACGCCGTCGGTAAGGCCAAAGCGCAGCTCCATGATCTGCCGCTCCCGTGCCGAAAGCGCTGCCACGGCGCGGCGCAGCACGGCGCGCTCGGCGTCCTGCTCCAGCTGCTGGCTTACCGCGTTGGCATCGCTGCCAAGGATGTCCGAAAGCAGCAGCTCGTTGCCGTCGCCGTCCACGTTCAAAGGCTCGTCGATGCTGGCTTCCTGCCGGCGGTTGGAGCTTTTGCGCAGGTACATCAGGATCTCGTTGCCGATGCAGCGGCTGGCGTAGGTGGCAAGTTTGATGCTGCGGGCAGGGGTGAAGGTGTTTACCGCCTTGATCAGCCCGATGGTGCCAATGCTTACCAAGTCCTCGGCGGGCACGCCGCTGTTTTCGTACTTTTTTGCCAGATACACCACCAGCCGCAGGTTGTGGGTGATCAGCTCCTCGCGGGCGGCGGCGTCCCCGGTGGCCATGCGGTCAAGCAGGGTTTTTTCCTGCTCGGGGGTCAGGGGCGGGGGCAGGCTGGGCCCGCCCGCCAGATAATGCACCGCGCCGCAGTAGCGCAAACGCCCCCACAGCCGCTGCCACATCTGCCGGAAAAACTGCAACATGGATATCCCTCCTGTGCACCATTTATTATATGTACTATAAGAGGAGCGTGCTCGCCCTCTCAGGCGCTAACGCGCCAGCTCTCCCAAAGGGAGAGCCCTTGGCATAGCGGAAAAGTTTTCAGTTACACCGTAAAGCATGTAGGTACAAAAACTTCATCTGAAAGTGACTCTTTACAAAGGGAAGCACTCTTGTCAAAAGATGAATCAAGCGGGGACTGCCAAGGCCTCTCCCTTTGGGAGAGGTGGATGCGAACGTAGTGAGCAGACGGAGAGGGCGAGCTTGCTGCCCGCAGCGCTGCACTTTCGCAGAAAGCGGCGCTGCAAATGCCGCCCCCCTTTACGACCCTTCCTGCGAAAATGCATTTGTAGCGCTCCGCAGAGCGCTACACCCCCACATCCTCCGCTACGTCGTCCCCCAGCAGCAGCGTCCATGCGCCGGCGGGGGCGTCCGGGGCGCAAAAAGCCGCCAGCAGGCCGGGCACGCGGCGCTGCCCGCAGCACAGTGCGGCGGGCACGGCAGGCAGCAGGCAGCGGCCGGTAACGGCGGCGCAGGGCACAAACTGTACCCCAAGCCCGGGGGGCGGGGCAGCGCCGGCGGCAAACCAGCTGTCTAAGGTTTCCCGCAGCGGCGCGGGCAGCCGGCTGCGCACCGGCGGGTACTGCACCAGCACCACCCGCCGCCCGGCAAGGGGGTCCTGCAGGGTAAAGCCGGTGTCGTGGTAAGCCTGCACCGGCACAGCCGCCCCTGCCAGATGCAGCACGGCGGCAAAGCAGCCCCGCTGCGGGCGTCCAAACACCGCCAGCAGCCCGCGCAGCAGCGCATACACCCCAGCGCAGCAGATCAAAAGCTGCCCCGGGCGCACCGGCAAAAGCACGCTCAGGTTGTTGGTCTGCACCCCGGGCAGCACCACCGCGCCGCACAGCACGCCGTTCAGCGCCGCGTACCACCCGCACAGGCGGGCAAAGCTGCGCGCCCCGGGCACGCCGTAGCACACCGCTACCACGCAGCAGCAGCTGACTATTTTATATAGTACCGCCAGCGGGGCGCACCACGGCGGCGCCAGCAGGGCAAGGGTGCTTACGGCAGCCGCCGCGCTGCCCGCGCACAGCCGCAGCCCGGTGCAGCTGCGCCCGCACAAAAGCCCCGCGCCCAGCAGCAGCGCGGCGGCTGCGGCAAAGTTTACCAGCAGCAATTCGTCCACAAAAACAACTGTTTTCATTGCAAAGCACCGCCTTATGGTTCTGAGAGCCAGTTTTTCATAAAATTGCGAAAAAAACTGTCACACCAGAAAAACCCGCATGAACAGTGCATATTTGCTACAAAAGCCGGGACTGGGTTTCACAGTTTTTACACTTTTTTCAAAAAAGTACTTGAACATTTCTGGAAAGTGTGGTATATTATTGCCATCCTAGTAAGGATTGAGCCGGAAACACCGGTTCGAAAATATTTTTTCTATTTTTGAAGGGAGTAATTCATTATGATGATGCCTGCAAATTTCTCTGCTGTGTCTGAGAACGAAATGACCTACGTTATCGGTGGCGGCGTTGCTGACTACCTGGCCCCCGTGATGGAGTCTGCTCAGTGGCAGAACTTCAGCAAGAACATGGTGACTGTGGTCGGTAACAAGTACCTGAGCGATTTCCTGACCAACACCGTTGGCGCTATGTTCAGCGGCACTTGGAAGCCCGGCGTTGGCATGGCTGGCTTCGGCAAGCAGTTCGGCGACATCTGGGCTGTTAACTACACCAACAAGCTGGGCGATGACACCACCGGCTTCCAGAAGTTCAAGTGGGGCCTGAAGGGCGCTGGCAACATCGCTCTGAACGTTGTTGGCAACCTGGCTGCTATCTACAACCTGGGCTTCGGCACCGTGAAGAACGCTGCTTCCGAGAGCACCTTCGTTAAGAATGGCGATTTCGCTTTCTAATCAGTTTTAACTGACTAGATCATGCTTGCGTGACTGTACCCCTAGGGGTGCAGGGAACATACTAGCATAATAACACCCCCGTAGGCTTATGCCTGCGGGGGTGTTTTTTTACCCCTTCCGTCTCGCTGCGCTCGCCAGCTCCCCCAAGGGGGCGCCTTTTGGCAATGCCGGAAAGTTTGCCGCTACCGCTGAAGCCGTCCCCTTGGACAGACTCTCCCCGGCCGGGGAGAGATGTCGCGTTAGCGACAGAGTGGGGAGCGGGTGACTGCGAACGTAGTGAGCAGACGGAAGGGGTGCACTCCGGGAAGTCGCTAACCGGAAAAACGAGACTGAGAGGGTTTTCCCACGTTCACACTTCTTTTACCAGACTGTTACTTTCCGTTTTATGCGGTTTGTGGTATACTATGGTCAACATGGGTCACCATGGCAACATTGAAACAGACAGGATGTGAAATCCTCTTATGAAAGATGGTTTTTTAAAGGCAGCTGCTTTTTCGCCCGCGCTGCGGGTGGCAGACTGCACCTATAACGCGCAGCAGATTCTGGAGCAGCTGCAAGCTGCCGCGCAGCGTGGGGTAAAGCTGGCGGTTTTCCCGGAGTTTTGCCTTACCGGCTACACCTGCGGCGATTTGTTTTTGCAGCGCACTTTGCAGCAGGGCGCACTGGATGCGCTGGAATGGCTGCTTGCGCAGACCCGCACGCTGGATACCGTGGCGCTGGTGGGCTTGCCGCTGCTGGTACACGGCAAGCTGTACAACTGCGCCGCCGTGCTGTGCCGCGGGCAGCTGCTGGGCATCGTGCCCAAGACCTACCTGCCCAACTACGGCGAGTTTTACGAAAAACGGCAGTTCACCCCCGGCAGCACCGAGGTGCAGACGGTGACTGTCTGCGGGCAGCAGGTGCTTTTTGGTACGTCGCTGCTGTTCCGCTGCCGCCAGATGCCCAGCTTTGTGCTGGGCGTGGAGCTGTGCGAGGACTTGTGGAGCGCGCTGCCGCCTTCCACCTTCCACGCGCTGGCGGGCGCTACCGTCATTGCAAACCTTTCTGCCAGCGACGAGACCGTGGGCAAAGCCGAGTACCGCCGCGCACTGGTGGCAAACCAGTCCGCCCGGCTGCTGTGCGGCTACCTGTACGCCTCGGCAGGGCACGGTGAAAGCACCACGGACATGGTGTTTGCCGGCCACGACCTCATCGCCGAGGACGGCAGCATTCTTGCCGAGACTGCGCCCTTTGCGGGCGACCATGCCGAGACCGAGCTGGACTGCCAGCGCATGGAAGTCGAGCGTGCCCGCAACACCAGCTTTGAGCCCAGCGCCGAGGGCTACGTCACGGTGGAATTTGACCTTGCACCGGAGGAAACGGTGCTCACCCGCCGCATTGACCCTGCGCCCTTTGTGCCGGGCGACCCGCAGCGCCGCGCCGCCCGGTGCGAGCTGATTTTAAAAATGCAGGCCGACGGCCTTGCCAAGCGGCTGGAGCACGCCCGCGCAAAAACGGCGGTCATTGGCATTTCCGGCGGCTTGGACAGCTGCCTTGCCCTGCTGGTGGCAGTGCGCGCCATGAAGCAGCTGCACCGCCCCGCCGCCGATGTGCTGGCGGTGACCATGCCCTGCTTTGGCACCACCAAGCGCACCCGCAGCAACGCCGAAATTTTGTGCGGGGAGCTGGGCGTGAGCTTTCAGGAGATCCGCATTGCCAACACTGTGCGCAGCCACTTTGCGGATATCGGGCAGGACGAAAAGGTGCTGGACGTCACCTTTGAAAACGGGCAGGCGCGTGTGCGCACGTTGGAGCTGATGGATCTTGCCAACCGCACCGGCGGCCTTGTGGTGGGCACGGGCGACCTTTCGGAGCTGGCGCTGGGCTGGGCGACCTACAACGGCGACCACATGAGTATGTACGGCGTAAATGCCGGTGTGCCCAAAACGCTGGTGCGCTATCTGGTGCAGTACGAAGCCGAGACTGCCGCCACCGCCGCTTTGCACGATGTGCTGCTGGATATTCTGGCTACCCCGGTCTCGCCGGAGCTGCTGCCCGCCAAGGACGGCGAAATTGCACAGATCACCGAGGATCTGGTGGGCCCCTACGAGCTGCACGATTTTTACTTGTATTATGTGCTGCGCTGCGGCTTTGGCCCGGCAAAGATCTACCGGCTGGCAAAGGCTGCCTTTGCGGGCAGGGCAGAGTACACGGACGCCGTGCTGTACAAGTGGCTGCGCAACTTCTACTGGCGCTTTTTTGCCCAGCAGTTCAAACGCAGCTGCCTGCCGGATGGCCCCAAGGTGGGCAGCGTGACCCTTTCGCCCCGGGGCGACTGGCGGATGCCCAGCGATGCCTGCGCCACCCTTTGGCTGGCAGAGCTGGAGCAGCTCAAGCCCGGGGAGCAGTAAGCTATGAAGAACAAAAAGCTTTTGACCAATATCCTGTTTGCAGCGGTGGTGCTGGCCATCGCAGCGGTACTGCTGGCTGTGCGCAGCCACAGCGCCACCGACGGAAAACTGGCTGCCCAGCTGATCTACGGTGACAACAATGCCGTGCTGGACATTCCGCTGGACAAGGATGAGACTTACAGTGTGGACACCGGTTATTATACGGTGCATATAGAGGTAAAGGACGGCAGCGCGCGGTTTATTGAATCGCCCTGCCCGGATCACATCTGCGAGGGCTTTGGCTGGCTGTCGGCGGAGGATCAGACCGCCACCTGCCTGCCCGCCCGCGCCGTGCTGACCATCGTTCCGGTGGGCTAAAAAAGGAGTATTCTCATGTTGGATGAAAACGAGCATTCCCGCAAGGAGGACGGCCGCTCCCTGCACCGCCTTTTGCACAAGACTGAGCAGCAGGACGCCACCGTGGAGGTGGACAGCGCCGCGTTTTTCTCGGAGCTGCCGCCGGAGCAATCTGCTCCGCCGCCCCGCCGCCCGCAGCAAAACACCCCCCGCACCACGGTGTCCGGGGGAAATGGGGCATACCAGCCCCCGAAACGAGGGAAGATCTTGCTGATCGTACAGGCAATTTTAAGCGTTCTGGCGCTGGTGCAGCTGTGGCGCACCCAGATGCTGCCGGTGCTGTATCTGGTGGTGCTGGCGGCGCTGCTTGCACTGCTGTGGCTGCTGGTCAAGCGCTGTCAGGAGTACAAAACTGCAGGCGCGGTGTCCCGGGCATTCTCGGTGGTGCTGTGTGCTGCCATGGCGCTGGGCTGCGTGTGGGCGCAGCAGGGTCTGACGGCGCTGGGCGATATGACCACCGGCTTTTTGAGCGATGCCGAGGCGAAAAAGATCACCAAAGAGCCTTTTGTGGTGTACTTGAGCGGCGTGGATACCCGCGGTGAGCTGACCGAAAAAGCCCGCAGCGATGTGAATATCCTTGCCGCCGTGAACCCCGAGACCAAGCAGGTGGTGCTGATCAACACCCCGCGCGATTACTATGTGGATCTTGCCGGAACAAACAGCAAGGATAAGCTGACCCATGCCGGCCTTTACGGCGTGCAGACCAGCATGGACACCCTTGGCAACCTTTACGGGGTAGATGTGCAGCACTACATCCGCATCAATTTTGCAGGCTTTATCAACATCGTTGATGCGCTGGGCGGCGTGGACGTGTACTCCGATCAGGCATTCACCTCGGTGGGCAGCCCCGGCTACTACGACCCCACCACCTTTGCCGAGGGCTGGAACCATCTGGACGGCAAGGCTGCGCTGGCCTTTGCCCGCGAGCGCCACGCCTTTAAGACCGGCGATGTGCAGCGCGGCATCAACCAGATGAAGGTGATCGATGCCATGCTGAACAAGATCAAGTCCCCGGCGCTGCTGATGGGATTTTCCAAGATCATGGATTCTGCCGCCGATTGCTTCGTCACCAGCCTTTCCCAGAACCAGATCAGCGCACTGGTGCGGATGCAGCTGAGCGATTTTGCAGAGTGGAACATTGAAAGCTACACCGTTACCGGCTCCTCCGGCAGCAGCACCAAGTGCTACTCTGCCAAGGGGCAGAAGCTCTATGTCATGAAACCGGACGAAAACTCCGTGGCAAAGGCCAAGGAGATGATCGCGGCGGTGCTGGGCGGCGAGGGCACGGTAAGCTCCACCACCCAGACCCCGGAAAAGACGGACGTGTACACCCCCACCGCCGACCCCGATGCCGCTGTCTCTGTGCCTGAGACGCCCGCCGACAGCGTGATCGTGGAAGAACCGGCGGAAAGCGTGCCCGAACAGTCTGGTGAGCAGTCTGCGGAGCAGCCCGCCGAACAGCCGGCAGAGCAGCCTGCGGAAACGCCCGCCGAGCAGCCCGCTGCCACCGAGACGCCCCAGCCGGAGACCCCCGCCGAGGGCGGCAGCACCGAGACGCCCGCCGTCAGCCTGCCCACGCAGGAGCAGGTAGAGCAGACCGCGGGCTCGCTGTACAGTGCCGCTTCCACCGTGCTGGACGCCATCCTTGGCGTCAGCGGGAACTGAGCATCCCTTTTGCGTAAACAACAAAGAGGTCACTGCACAAATCCTGTGCAGTGGCCCCTTTTTACGTTGCTGCAACAAAAAAGCTGCCTGCATAGCAGCAGACAGCGCAAAAACACAAAAGGGAAAACGAGATAGACCGTAAGCCGGGTTCTGTATTAAACGACGATCTGTCTAGGCCTGCCATTGCTGACAGGCTCGTGCCGCCTTCGGGACACGCGAGCAGCGCTGTACGTCCCATATAGGCGTTGCTTCCGGTAGGGTTTACAAAGCCGCATGGTCACCCATGCGCTGGTGAGCTCTTACCTCGCCGTTTCATCCTTACCGCATTGCTGCGGCGGTTTGTTTTCTGTTGCACTTTCCCTAAGGTCACCCTCGGCTGCCGTTAGCAGTTACCGTGCTCTGTGAGGCCCGGACTTTCCTCAGAGCGGTCAAAGCCGCCCCGCCGCCGTATGTTCCACTCGTTTTCCGTTCCTCATGATACCATAAAAAAGTAAGATTTGCAAGTGAAACGGATTTTTGTTATAATATCATTTGTGTTTTTGTGAATTTTGCAGGGGGAGGGCAGGCCATGCAGCTGTATTTTGCCGTGCCAGATACGGCTACCACCCACGAGGGGGTGCTGGTGCGCAGCTTTCTGCGCCAGTGTGCCGTCTCTACTGACCTTGCCCGGGCGGTCAAGTTCCGGGGTGGCGGCTTTTTTGCGGACGGTGTGCCTGTGCTGGCAAACCGGCGCATCTTCCCCGGGCAGGTGCTCTCCTTTGCCCTGCCGCCGGAAGGGGACGGTGTGACCCCGCAGCCGGAGATCCCGGTCAAGGTGGTCTACGAGGATGCCTTTGCCGTGGTGCTGGAAAAGCCGCCGCAGCTGGCGGTGCACCCCACCCTGAACTACCCCGGTGGTACGCTGGCAAACGGCTACGCGGCGTGGGCGGCTGCCCACGGCTACAGCCCGGTGTTCCGCCCGGTGAACCGCATTGATAAGGACACCAGCGGCCTTGTGCTGGCGGCGAAAAACGCCTACGCCGCACCGCTGCTGGCAGGCGGGGTGGCAAAGCTGTACTATGCCGTTGCGCAGGGTGCGCTGCCGCTGGGGGAAGGGGTCATTGATGCACCCATCGGCCGCCGGGGCGACAGCATCATCGGGCGCTGCGTCACCCCCGAGGGCAAGCCCAGCCGCACGGAGTATACTATTATAAAGGAAGAAAACGGCCTTAGCCTTGCAGCCTGTGTGCCGGTGACCGGCCGCACCCACCAGATCCGGGTGCATTTTGCGTCCATCGGCCATCCGCTTGCCGGGGACGACCTTTACGGCGGCAGCCGGGAGCGCATTGGCCGGCAGGCGCTGCACTGCGCCCGGCAGAGCTTTGCGGTGCCTGTGTACACCCCGCTGCCGGACGGTATCCGGGTAGAAATGCCCTTGCAGCTGCGCACGGTCACGGTGGAAAGCCCGCTGCCGCCGGATATGGAAGCGCTTTTTTCGTGAAAACTGCGTGAAAAAGTAGCCAAATTTTATGTAAGCGCTTGTTTCAAACCATGCAAAGTGTATAATAAAAAAGAGAGCGTATTGTGTACAGGCCCTGTTGGTCTTTTGAACAGGGGAACGTACACCATCTAGCTGCTGCGTTCCGGGCCGAAAAAATGCCCTGCAGCGGCGCAGGAAGGAGAAAATCCCGTTGACTGAAGATAAAACAAAGGAGCAGCAGCCCGCTGCGCAGCCGGTACGGCAGACCCGCCGCCAAAAGCTGCGCTCGCTGTGGGCACAGCTCCAGTGCCGGGGTGTGCTGCGGCGGCACAGACTGCGCCGCAAGCGTCAGCACCGCCGGGAAACGCTGTGGCATAAGCTGCTGCACAACCCCGTAGCGCCCATGGTGGGCGAGACGCTGTACGCCATCGGCTTTTCCGCCGAGTATGCGGTCATCCGTACCGGGCGCCGTTTGCAGCACGGGCTGCAGCGTCTGCTGCAGATGGGCAGAGATCTGCTGAAAAATATTGCATCCATGGCCTTTCCCGGGGCGGCGCGGCTGCTGCGGGATCTGTTTGGCCCGGTGGTGCTTGCCCTGCGGGGCACCGGGGCGCTGCTGCGCCACGCACACCGGGTGCGCAAGCAAAAAGGCTTTGGCGCTGCGCTGCGCGCAAGCGGGCACTTCATTGCGGAGGGCATCGCCGATAACATCCGCCTTGTGCCCCGCATGGCCATGTATGTGCTGCCGGCGGCAGCACTGGCTGTTATGGTGACGGTGTTCCAGACCACCATCCGTCAGCCTTACGCTTTGCAGGTGCAGGTGGACGATAAAACTGTGGGCTATGTGGCCAACGAAGAGGTGTTCAACTCTGCGCTGGAGGCTGTGCAGCAGCGTATCAATTATTCCGGTACAGAGCAGGCGCGCTTTACCGTGGAGCCTACTTATTCCGTGACCGTCGCCCATGACGTGATGGACGAAAATGACGTGGCTGACGCTATCCTCAAAACCTCCAGCGACCAGATCAGCGAGGGTACGGCTTTGTATCTGGACGGCGAGCTGACCGCCGTATGCGCGGACGGCACCGGTCTGCAACGATACATCAGCAGCCTGCTGGAACCCTACGAGAACCCGGACGACCCCAACACCACCGTGGGCTTCAACAAGGATGTCACGCTGGAAAACGGCATCTACTTCAACGAGAGCTTTCAGGAGGAAGCCGAGGTGGAGCAGCTGCTCTCCGGCGTGCAGCAGGCGGAAAAATCCTACACGGTGCAGAACGGCGATACCATCTGGTCCATTGCCCAGAAAAACGGCCTGACCGTGAAGGAACTGTGCGAAATGAACACCGGCTTTACCGCCAACGGCGAAAACGGCCTGACACAGGATTCCAAGATCCTGCCCGGCGATGCACTGACCGTGGTGCGGGAGGAGGAGACGCTGGAGGTGCGCATCACCAAGGTGGAAAGCTGGGAGGAAGAGATCGCCTACACCACCGAGACCACCAAGTCCAACGAGCTGAACTCCGGTACCAAGCGCGTTACCCAGAAGGGTGAGAACGGCATCCGCACCGTGACGGCACAGCGGGTGTACGATGCAAACGGCAATCAGCTTTCCCAGCAGATTTTGAGCACTGTAGTGACCAAGGAGCCTGTGACTGAAAAAGTTACGGTGGGCACCAAAAAGGTGTCCTCCGGTGCATCCTATATCACCGGCAGAGGACAGTTTATCTGGCCGGTGCCCGGCTATCGGAACTGCTCCCGCTGGTACGGCGGCAGCCACAAGGGCGTAGATATCTGCGCCGCCGCCGGTACGCCTATCTATGCTTCGGCAGGCGGTACGGTGACCAAGGCCGGCTATAACCGCGCCGGTGCAGGCAACGGCTACGGCAACTCCATCATCATCAACCACGGCAACGGCTACACCACCTTGTACGCCCACTGCCTGTCGCTGGTGGTGCACGCCGGTCAGTCGGTCAAGCAGGGTCAGCTCATCGGCTATGTGGGCAGCACCGGACGTTCCAGCGGCAACCACTGCCACTTCGAGATCCGGCGCAACGGCTCTTACATCGCACCGCAGAACGTGTTCAACCGCAGCAAATATCGGTAAATAGCAGCAAGGGCTTTTCCACAGGGGAAAGCCCCTCTGCTGTATCATGAATAAAAAGGAGAGATCATCTATGTCTACCCCTCACATCAGCGCAGAAATGGGCGATTTCGCCAAGACAGTCCTTATGCCGGGTGACCCCCTGCGTGCCAAGTTTATTGCCGATACCTTTTTGCAGGATGTCCGGCAGGTGACCGGTGTGCGCGGGATGCTGGGCTTTACCGGCACCTACGAAGGCCGTCCCATCAGTGTGATGGGCAGCGGTATGGGAATGCCCTCCATCGGCATCTACTCCTACGAGCTGTTCAGCTTCTACGGCGTGGAGAACATCATCCGCATCGGTTCTGCCGGCAGCTATACCGAAAAGGCCAAGCTGTTCGACACCGTGTTGGCTACCGGTGCTGTGAGCGAGAGCAACTACGCCCGGGTACAGAGCGGATTTACCGGCAACATCACCCTGCCCAGCGCAGCTTTGAATGAAAAGCTGCGTGCCTCCGCTGCAAAGCAGGGCATCCCCCTGATCGAGGGCAACATCCACTCCTCGGATGTGTTCTACCGCCAGCCCTCGGACGCAAAGCCCACCTACTGGGAAAAGCTGCGGGACGAGGATGGCTGCTTGTGCGTGGAGATGGAAAGCTTTGCCCTGTTTGCCAACGCGCAGGTGCTGGGCAAGAACGCCGCCTGCCTGCTGACCATCTCGGACAGCTTTGTGGCTCCCGGCATCACCACCGCAGAGGAGCGCCAGAAGAGTTTTACCGACATGATGAAGGTCGCTCTGGGCGCAGAGTACTGATCGCATAATTTTCCAGCGCGGCTGCCGCCCCAAGGCACAGCCGCGCTGTTTTTGCCCATAAAAGGAGGAAACAGCATGACAAAATTGACCATGGAAGAAAAGCAGGAGCTGATCCGCATGGCACTGGCCGCGCGGGAAAAGGCCTATGTGCCGTACAGCGATTTTATGGTGGGCGCTGCACTGCGCGCTGCGGATGGCCGCATCTTTACCGGCTGCAACGTGGAGAACGCCGCCTTTACCCCCACCAGCTGCGCCGAGCGCACCGCCCTGTTCAAGGCGGTGGCGGAGGGCGTGACCGCGTTTACGGATATCGCTGTGGTGGGCAGCCGCCGGGGCGAAGTGAACCGGCAGATCACCTCGCCCTGCGGGGTGTGCCGTCAGGCACTGTTTGAGTTCGGCGGGCCGGAGTTGAACGTCATTATGGCAAAGACCCCGGAGGATTTCATTGAGCGCAGCATGGACGAGCTGCTGCCCTTCGGCTTTGGCCCCTCCAACGTGGCGGGCAACAGCGCCGTGGAAGGGGAGTAAGTGTTCTTCTTTGAAAAACAGCGCAAGCAGGGATAAATTGGTGAATAAGCATTACTATTTTATAAATTATACAAAGGATTTGTAAAGAATTTGTAATCGGAAATTGCTTGCATCTGTCACATCCACCCGCTATACTTGAGCCAGTAAATGTGCCAGAGCGCACATTTCATTCTTTTGACGCATTTTTTTAAAATAAAAGGAGAGTTTCTTATGAAGATTTCTCGTCGTAACTTTCTGGCTGTGGCCGGTGCTGCTGCCGCTGCCGCTGCTCTGACCGCCTGCGGCGGTTCTTCCGCTTCTTCTACCAGCACTGCTTCTTCCGCAGCTGCCAGCTCTGCCGCCGCTTCCGGCGCAGCAGACGGCGCTGAGAAGATCACCAAGGTCGCTTTGACCTGCGATACCGGCACGATCGATGATGAGAGCTTCAACCAGGCTTGCTGGGCTGCTGTTTCCAGCTACATGGGCAAAAACTGCCAGTACTATATCCCCGAATCTGATGCTTCCGATGAGGACCGTGAGACCATGATCCGTCTGGCTGTCAACGAGGGTGCTGACGTTATCGTCTGCGTGGGCTACCTGTACGGTGCCTCTCTGGCATGGGCTGCTGAGCAGTACCCCAACATCAAGTTCATCGCTATCGATGTGACTCAGGGCGATATCGGCACCGACAGCATCCCCGCAAACTGCTACTGCATCACCTTCAAGGAGGAGCAGGCAGGCTATCTGGCAGGCTACGCCGTTGTCAAGGACGGCTACACCAAGCTGGGCTTCTTGGGCGGCATGGCTGTGCCCGCCGTTATCCGTTACGGCTACGGCTATGTGCAGGGCGCTGACGCTGCTGCAAAGGAGCTGGGCACCAACATCGACATCAACTACTTCTACGGCGGCCAGTTCTACGGCGATGCCAACATCACCTCCCGTATGGAGGGCTGGTATGCCAACGGCACTCAGATCGTCTTTGCCTGCGGCGGCGGCATCTACACCTCCGCTGTTGAGGCTGCTCTGAAGAACAACGGCTACGTTGTGGGCGTTGACGTTGACCAGAACTACATCGGTGTCAACGGCGTGGCAAAGGACGGCTACGCTTACAACCCGTTCATCACCTCTGCCATGAAGGGTCTGTCTGAGTCTGTCAGCACCGCTCTGGGCGATATCGAGGCCGGCGAGTGGAGCAACATCGCTGCTACCAACGGCAACTTCGGTCTGGAGGACGGCGACTACGTTGGTCTGCCTACTGCTGATGACAGCTGGAACTTCAAGACCTTCACCAAGGACGAGTACGAGACCCTGAAGACCAAGATCGCTTCCGGCGAGCTCGTTGTGGACAACAGCTCCGACGACGCTACCAAGCCCACCGTCAGCGAGTTCACCAAGGTCAACTACATCCAGTAATCGCTATCCCGGAATTACTCCCGTAATAGGGGCGGGGTGCTCATGCAGGGGCACCCCGCCCTTTTTGTATGCCTGCGTGGGAGAATCAGATTGGAAATCGTGCAGACCGTACAAAAGTAATACTTTTACTTGTGCTTTTTGACAAAAAATCAAAAAGCCGTGTGCAAACTGCAAAAAATCAGGTATAATGGTTTGTAGTATAGAAAAGGTGTCGTTACGGCACGAAAGGAGAGTGAGCAGATTGGCAGAGGATTATGTGATCGAGATGCTCCACATTACCAAGGAATTCCCCGGTATCAAGGCAAACGATGATATCACCCTGCAACTGCGCAAGGGCGAGGTACACGCCCTTCTGGGCGAGAATGGTGCGGGCAAAAGTACGCTGATGAGCGTGCTGTTCGGCCTGTATCAGCCGGAACAGGGCAAGATCCTGAAAAACGGCAAGGAGGTTGCCATCCGCAACCCCAACGATGCCAACGCACTGGGCATCGGCATGGTGCACCAGCACTTCAAGCTGGTGGAATGCTTCAGCGTGTTGGACAACATCATTCTGGGCGTGGAGCCCAACAAGATGGGCTTTTTGCAGAAGGCCGAGGCACGCAAAAAGGTGATGGCGCTGAGCGAAAAGTATGGTCTGCGGGTAGACCCGGACGCCCTGATCAGCGATATCTCGGTGGGTATGCAGCAGCGCGTGGAGATCCTGAAGATGCTGTACCGCGACAACGAGATCCTGATCTTTGACGAGCCCACCGCTGTGCTGACCCCGCAGGAGATCGACGAGCTGATGGAGATCATGCGCGGGTTCAAAAAGGAGGGCAAGTCCATCCTGTTCATCACCCATAAGCTCAACGAGATCATGGCTGTGGCCGACCGCTGCACCGTGCTGCGCAAGGGCAAATATATGGGCACGGTGGATATCAAGGGCACTACCAAGGAAGAGCTTTCCCGCCGCATGGTGGGCCGTGACGTGCAGCTGCAGGTGGAAAAGCAGCCCGCGCACCCCGGCGAGACCGTGCTGGACGTGGAGAATGTTACCATTCACAACGACCAGCGCAAGAAGGACGTGGTGAAGGATGTGTCCTTTAAGGTGCACGCAGGCGAGATCGTTTGTCTGGCGGGCATCGAGGGCAATGGCCAGACCGAGTTCATCTACGGCCTGACCGGCCTGAGCAAGCTGTCTAGCGGCAAGCTTACGCTGGACGGCAAGGATATCACCCACGAGAGCATCCGCCAGCGCTCCAAGGACGGCATGGGTCACATCCCGGAGGACCGCCACAAGCACGGTCTGGTGCTGGATTTCAGTCTGGAAAACAACATCGTACTGCAGCGCTACTGGCAGCCGGAGTTCCAGAAGGGCGGCTTTATCCGTGCCGATAAGGTGCGCGAGTACTCTGACCGGCTGATCAAGCAGTACGACGTGCGCAGCGGTCAGGGCAGTGTGACCACCGTGCGCAGTATGTCCGGCGGCAACCAGCAGAAGGCCATCATCGCCCGCGAGATCGACCGCGACCCCAAGCTGCTGGTGGCAGTGCAGCCCACCCGTGGTCTGGACGTGGGTGCTATTGAGTACATCCACCGCCAGATCGTGGCCGAGCGCGACAAGGGCAAGGCCGTGCTGCTGGTCAGCCTTGAGCTGGACGAGGTGATGAACCTTTCTGACCGCATCCTTGTAATGTACGAGGGCGAGATCGTGGGCGAGTTTGACCCCAAGACCACCACCGTGCAGGAGCTGGGTCTGTATATGGCAGGTGCCCGCAAGCAGGGAAAGGAGGAGCAGTAACACATGAATAAGAAAAAACTTTCCCGCAGCGGCAGCCTGCAAAGCTCTGTTACCAGCGTGCTGGCTGCACTGCTGTGCATCCTGATTGGTTTGCTGGTGGGCTTTCTGGTGCTGGTAGCCATCAACCCCGCGCACGCATGGGGCGATGGCTTTGTGCGCATCATCAAGGGCGGCTTCCACGATGCCCCCTACGGCGTGGGCAAGGAGCTTGCCAATGCCGCACCCCTGATTATGACTGGTCTGTCCGTGGCGTTTGCCTTCAAGACTGGCCTGTTCAACATTGGTGCAGCCGGTCAGTACACGCTGGGCGCTTACGGTGCGCTGTACTGCGCCATCATGCTCAAGCTGCCCTGGTTCGTCTGCCTGCTGGCAGCAGCGGTGCTGGGCGGCCTGTGGGGCGCAATCCCCGGTTTCTTCAAGGCCTACTTCAACATCAACGAAGTCATTACTTCCATTATGTTCAACTGGATCGGCCTGTATCTGGTAAATGAGCTCATCTACCAGAACGGTACCGGCCCTATGTACGATGTGCGCAACACCCGTACCTTGAACCTGAGCAAGAACGCCGATTTTGCCCAGTCCCTGATTCCGGACTTCGGCCTGAACAAGCTGTTCCAGACCAACAGCACCACCATTGCCATCTTCCTGGCGGCAGCGGTGGCCGTGCTGATCTGGGTGGTGCTGAACAAGACCACCTTCGGCTACGAGCTCAAGGCCGTTGGTCTGAACAAGAATGCCGCCCGCTATGCCGGTATCAACGAGAAGAAGAACATCATCCTCTCCATGGCCATTGCCGGTGCGCTGGCGGGCTTCGGCGCAGGCCTGTTCTATCTGTCCAACGTGTCCCAGTGGAACCCGCTGAACTCCACCAGCCTGCCGGGCATGGGCTTCAACGGTATCTCGGTGGCACTGCTGGCAAGCTCCAACCCCATCGGTACCGTGTTCTCTGCGCTGTTCATCTCCCATATCTCGGTCGGCGGCTCCTTCCTGTCCACCAAATTTTACCCCACTGAGATCTCGGATCTGATCAGCGGCATCATCATCTACCTGTGCGCATTCTCCATGCTGTTCCGGGGCAAGATCCAGAGTCTGCTGTTCCGAAATGCCGAAAAGACCAACGTGAACGCAGAGCCTGCGCCTGCCGCAGAAAAGACCAAAAAGGAGGGCAAGTAATATGCTGCTTCTGATCAAATATACCCTGCTGTACGGCATCGTGCTGATGCTGGTGGCACTGGGCGGTATGTTCAGCGAACATTCCGGCATCATCAACATTGCGCTGGAGGGCATCATGGTCATCGGCGGTGTGGCCGGTGTGCTTACCCTGACCATGCTGCCTGCAAGCCTTTCGCCCTTCCTTGTGGTGCTGATCTCCATTCTGGTGGCAGCGCTGGCGGGCGTGATCTACAGCCTGCTGCTGGCTTTTGCCTCCATCAACCTGAAGGCAGACCAGACCATCGGCGGCACGGCACTGAACCTGCTGGCTACCGCCATTGCCGTGGTCATCTCCAAGTACTTCAGCGAGAGCGGCAGCGCCAAGCTGAACTACTCCAACAAGCCCTTCCTGTTCAGCATCGGCGGACTGGAGCTCAGCGTGTTCGTGCCGCTGGGGCTGATCTTGCTGGTGGTCAGCTACATCGTGCTGTACAAGACCCGCTTCGGCCTGCGTCTGCGTGCCTGCGGCGAGCATCCGCAGGCTGCGGACTCGGTGGGCATCAACGTTTACAAGATGCGCTACGCCGGTGTCATCCTTTCCGGTGCGCTGGGCGCGATCGGCGGTCTGGCTTATATCGTGCCCCCGGTGCAGACCTGGAACTTTGAAGTCGGCGTGGCCGGTGCAGGCTTTCTGGCACTGGCAGTTATGATCTTTGGCCAGTGGAAGCCCTTCCACATCTTTGGCGCAGCCATGTTCTTTGCTGTGTTCAAGAGCCTTGCCAACATTGCAGACTCCACCTTCCTTGCGCAGCTGCACTGGTCCAGCAACATCTATAATATGATGCCCTTCGTGGCATCCATGGTCATTCTGGCCTTCACTTCCAAGAACAGCATGGCGCCCAAGGCCGAGGGTATTCCCTACGACAAGGGCTCCCGTTAAACGCTTTCGCTAAAAATCCATAAAAAGGGCAAATTTTGTTCATTTGTTTGCCGGCAGAAAATGGCATTTTCTGCTTGTAAAATACGCCGGGATATGTTATCATTAAAAGACGAATGTGTATCTATAGGAACCCGGTGTACATTTCTTGCACTGCGGAACAACAAGAAAGGTGAGTTTCTCTACTATGGACGAAAAAACAACTATGGGACAGCCGCTCCGAAGCATGGAGGACGAGGAGACCATTGATCTGATGGAGCTGGCGCGCCTGCTGTGGGCGCATATTGTGCAGATCGTGGCAGCAGCTGTTGCGGCAGCGCTGATCTGCCTGCTGGTGTGTATGTTTGCGCTTACACCCAAGTATCAGGCTTCTATCAATATGATCGTGAACACCCGGCAGGATAATTCCTCTACCTTTACCAGTGATAACTTCAACTCTGCCAAGAACCTGATCAGCACCTATGCGGTCATCATCAAGGGCAACACCGTGCTGAACGAGGTGATCGACACGCTGGATCTGGATATGACCTACGGCAAGCTGTATAAGATGGTGGAAGTGACCAGCGTGGACTCCACCCAGATCATGCAGATCACTGTCACTGATACCGATGCAGAGCGTGCAGGCGAGATCGCACAGACCATTGCCGACATCGTGCCCGATGTGCTGGTGGAAAAGGTGGAAGCCGGTTCCTGCAAGGCGGTGAGCGATGTGAGCATCGATCCCAACAAGGTGTTCCCCCAGACCAAGAAGTACGTTGTGCTGGCCGGTCTGCTGGGCGCTGTGGTGGTGTGCGGCGTGCTGGTGCTGGCACACCTGCTGCACGATACCATTGTGGATGACGAAGATGTTCAGAAGAAGCTCGGCCTGCCCGTGCTGGGCCTGATCCCGGAGGTGTAAGACGATGTGGAATCTGTTTAACAAAAAGAACAAAACTGACGGCGAGCACCGTACCCTGCAGCTGATCACCGATAAGGGGATGCCCTTTGGCTATGTGGAGGCCTACAAGTCTCTGCGCACCAATCTGGACTTTATGGCGGGCTCCATGGACGTGCACACGTTGGTCATCACCAGTACTGTGCCGGAGGAATCCAAGAGCAACGTGGCAGTCAACCTGGCACTGACGCTGGCCGAAAGCGGCAAAAAGGTGGCTCTGGTAGACTGCGACCTGCGCAAGCCGGTGCTGCACCGCTACCTGAAGGCAGGCCATAACGTAAAGGGCGTTTCCAACGTGCTGTCCAACCAGTGCACGCTGGACGAGGCGCTGCAGGAGCTGAAGGAAATGAATCTGACCTTCCTGCCCGCAGGTACCCCGCCGCCGAACCCCTCCGAGATGCTGAGCCAGCCGCAGATGCAGGCCATGGTCAACACCCTGCGGGAAAAGTTCGATGTGGTCATCTTTGATGCACCCCCGGTGTCCGTGGTCACCGATGCAGCGGTTATCGGCCGCTATGTGGATGGTGCAATGTTTGTGGTGCGCTCGGACTACGCCCCCGCCGATGCAGTGCGCGGCGCGGTGAAGAAGCTGCAGGATGCCGGTGTCCGGGTGCTGGGCAGCGTGCTGACCCGCTACGACATGAAGAAGGCGCTCAAGGGCTCCAGTTACGCATACAGCTATGCCTATAATTACAATTATGCCTACGAAAAACAGAAGGCTGATGTTGCTGAATAAGGAAGCGCTGCTATGACTGATCTGCATTGTCACATTTTGCCCGGCATTGATGACGGCGCAAAGGATACAGCGGTCTCGCTGGAGCTGCTGCGCAGGGAATATGAGGACGGTGTGCGCAATATCGCCTTCACCAGCCACTTCAACAGCGAACGTACCACGGTGGAAGCCTTTACAGCAAAGCGACAGGCTGCCTTTGAGCAGCTGACCGCCGCACTGGAGGGACAGCCCATGCAGTTTGACTTCAAGCTGGGCGCAGAGGTGTTCTTCTCTCCCGGTCTGTGCGAGCTGGATACCCGGGCGCTGTGTATGGGGGATACCGCCTATCTGCTGCTGGAGTTTCCCACCACCCACAAGCCGCACTTTATCCGGCAGACGCTGTACCAGCTGCAGCAGCAGGGCATCGTGCCGCTGATCGCGCATATCGAGCGCTATCCCTATGTGCTGGAGGACCCCACTCTGCTGTACGACTGGGTGGCCGCCGGTGCTTATGCACAGATCAATGCAGGGGCACTGCTGGAGCCCAAGCTGTGCAAAAAACTGTGCAAGTCCATTCAGTGGGGATTGGTCCATGTCATCTCCACCGACACCCATTCCCCGGACAAGCGCCCGCCCCGTATGGCGCAGGGTGTGCAGCAGCTGGAAAAGCTGCTTGGCAAGGAGACGGCTGCCCGCATCGTGCGCAACGGCGATGAACTGTTCCATGATCAGGAGCTGGACGCTGCGACCCTGCATCAGCCCAAAAAGTTTTTGGGAATGTGGGTCTGATCCAATTAGTAAGGAGAAAACTGCCCGGGCGGAGGAATACTCTGCCCGGGCAGCGGATTTTGATATGAAGAAAAATAAGGTCCTGAAAATCGTGTTGATCGTGCTGGGCACGCTGGTGGCATTGTTGGCAGCAGCTGTCCTTGGTGTGCTGCTTTATCTTCGCAGCATGGCAGCCAGTCTGCCGGAAACCCTGCCGGATGCCCCGGCAGACAGCACACAGTTCACCCTGACGGATGATGATTTGGATAAGCTGCTCAGCGGCGAGATCACGCTGGAGGAGCTGACCGGCGAAGCTGCTGCATCCAGCGGCGGGGAACAGGAGGCGGCGGCCAGTGCTCCGCAGGAGGAAGCAGGTTCTGCCGCTTCCTCGGGGAGCTCTGGCTCCCAGACGGAGAGCAGCAATGCGTCCTCTTCCGGCAAGAAGGAGAACACTACCGGCACATCCAGCTCCAGCACTGCTTCTGCCGCAGAAAAACCGGCGTCCTCTTCCGGTAAACAGGAAGCTGCCTACGAGACGGAGGTCAAGGCACTGCTGAAGCAGCTGTACAGTGTCAAGGCGCGCGCTGAGTCGGAGCTGAACAGCTGCATTGCCGGGGCAAAGGCAGAATACAAGGCGCTGCCGGAGTCTCAGCAGACACAGGCGCGCAAAATCTCCATTGCACTGGCGAGAAGCGGCAGACTGTATGCGATGCAGGCATCTTACGATAAGGAAGTGGAGAGCATCGTCAGCCAGATGCGCACTGTGCTGACCGCCAACGGCCAGAGCACCGCCTTGGCTGATCAGGCAATGGCTTCCTATAAGGCACAAAAGAGCGCCATGTACTCCCAGCTGACCGCAAAACTGTACTCCTGACCCGCAAAACGACCCATGACCACCCGCAGCATATCTCCCGGGCACCGACCGTGCCGGAGAGGGGAGCTGCGGGTGGTTTTGCTTGTGATATAGAGAAAAATAGCACCCTTATGGATGGATGGCTCAGGAGCGGAGACGCTGCCTTTTGTACTGATAGGGGAGAACAGATTGTACGTGTCAACGGAACAGTTGCCTGAAAGAACTAAAAAGTAGCACTTTTACTTACAAATAAACAGAAAATTTGTATAAAGTATAAGATTTCACTCATGCTCTGCTGTAATGAAGTGAATTTTTTTCATGTAAATTGACAAAAATCGAGGTTGTCTTTATAATAGATAGAGTGTTTCTCGGGTATGGACGATGGTGTTTATGCAACCGCAAGATGCCATCGTTTTATTATTCGCTTTTCTGTCCGCGTGCCAAGGACAGACGTCCGCTATGTGTGAGGCTGGCGGACTGCGGGAAAGTGTGGCTCGGCCTGAGAGCAAAAACAGTAATTCATTGATAGGATTGGAGTGGCATCAAACGATGGCAAAGTACATCATCAAGCGTGTCGCAATGGGTATCTTCAGTATCTTCATTGTGGCTACGGTTACCTTTTTTGTCATGAACCTGGTCCCCGGTGGCCCGTTCGTGGCAGAAAAGTCCATCAGTGCCGCTGCTCAGCAGGCTCTGGCCGAAAAGTATGGCCTGGATAAGCCGCTGGGTGTGCAGTACGTCAACTACATGGAGAGCCTTTTGCACGGCGATCTGGGTCTGAGCCTGCGTCAGCGCGGCCGTACCGTGAACCAGATCATCGCCAGCAAACTGCCGGTGTCCTGCCGTCTGGCAGGCATTGCAGTGGTGGTGGCTCTGTGCGTGGGCATCCCGCTGGGCTGCATTTCCGCTTACAACCGCGGCAAGTGGCTGGATAACGTTATTATCGTGTTTGCTACCTGCGGCATCGCGATCCCCAGCTTTATCTCCAGCGTGCTGCTTTTGTACCAGTTTGGTATGAACATGAAGGTGCTGCCCACCGTTGGCCTGAACAGCGCAGCCGCCTATATCATGCCGGTCACCGCACTGGCCATCTATCCCTCGGCTTATATCACCCGTCTGATGCGCTCCAGCCTGCTGGACGTCATGGGTCAGGACTATATGCGCACTGCCCGCGCAAAGGGCGTGTCCCAGTTCATGATCCTGTTTAAGCACGCACTGCGCAACGCCATCCTGCCTGTCATCACCTACGTCGGCCCCATGCTGGCCAGCCTGATGACCGGTTCTTTTGTGGTGGAAAAGATCTTCTCCGTGCCCGGTCTGGGCCGCGACTTCGTGTCTGCTATCACCAACCGTGACTACACCATGATCATGGGCACCACCATCCTGCTGTCCAGCATGGTCATCATTGCAAACGTGATCGTGGATATCCTTTATAAGATCATCGACCCGCGCATCAAACTGCAGTAAGAGAAAGGAGCGATTTTCATGGAAAACATTAAAAAGAATCCGCTCAGCCTGCAGCTCAACGCGGAGGATTTTCTGCCCGCCAGCAATGAGGAAAAGCAGAGCCTGGTGGTCATGCGCGAAAGCGTCAACTTCTGGAAGGACGGTATCCGCCGCCTGAAGAAGAACAAGATCGCCATGGTCAGCTTTGTGTTCATCATTGCCATTGCCATCTTTGCCTATCTGCTGCCCGCTGTCTGGCCTTACAGCTATTCCGAGCAGATGAAGGGCAGCAACAACCTGAAGCCCTTCGAATACTCTGCCTCCGAGCAGGCGCGTATCGACGCAGGCGAAAAGGTGTTCCCGCACATTCTGGGCACCGACCGTATGGGTCGTGACTTCGCTGTGCGTATCATGATGGGCACCCGCGTCAGCCTGTCTGTCGGTCTGATCGCTTCTGTGCTGGTGCTGATCATCGGCGCTACCTATGGTGCGGTTGCGGCCTTTGCCGGCGGCTGGGTGGACAATATCATGATGCGTATTACAGATATTCTGTACACCATCCCCGATATTCTGCTGATCATCCTGCTGGGCATGGCCCTGAAGGACCCGCTGGACAAGCTGTCCACCCAGCCTGGCTTCAAGTGGATGCAGACCCTTGGCCCCAACATGATCTCCATCTTCATCATCTTTGCTCTGCTGTACTGGGTCGGCATGGCGCGTATCGTCCGCAGCCAGATCCTGATCCTGAAGGAGAGCGAGTACGTTACCGCTGCCCGCGCACTGGGCGCATCCAGCGGCCGTATCATCAAAAAGCATCTGCTCACCAACTGCATCGGTACTCTGATCGTTACCACCACTCTGCAGATCCCGGCTTCCATCTTCACCGAGAGCTACCTGAGCTTCATCGGTCTGGGTGTTGCAGCCCCGCTGCCTTCTCTGGGTTCTCTGGCTACCGATGCCGTCAAGGGCATGAACACTTACCCCCATCTGCTGATCGCCCCCGCACTGATGATCAGCGTGATGATCCTTGTGTTCAACCTGTTCGGCGATGGCCTGCGCGATGCCTTTGACCCGAAGCTGAAGAATTGATGAGGTGAACAGAAATGAGCGAGAAAATTCTTGACATCAAAGAAGAACGCCTTTCTTTCTTCACCCCTGCGGGCGAAGTAAAGGCACTGAACGGCGTTTCCTTTACCATGAATCAGGGCGATGTTCTGGGCGTTGTGGGTGAGTCCGGCTCCGGTAAGTCGGTCACCGCCTACTCCGTTATGGGCCTGACCGCTTATCCCGGCAAGCTGGTGGGCGGCAAGGTGTGGTTCAACGGCCACGAGATCGAGAACATGAAGGAGAAGGACTTCCGCAAGATCCGCGGCAACGAGGTCTCCATCATCTTCCAGGACCCCATGACCAGCCTGAACCCGGTGTACACCATCGGCAACCAGATCGTGGAGGTCATCCGCCTGCACACCGATAAGAACAAGGCCGATGCATGGGCACGCGCCAAGGAGCTGCTGGAGCTGGTTGGCATCAATGAGCCTGAGAAGCGTCTGAAGCAGTACCCCCACGAGCTGTCCGGCGGTATGCGCCAGCGTGTGATGATCGCCATTGCACTGGCCTGTGAGCCCAAGCTGCTGATTGCTGACGAGCCCACCACCGCATTGGACGTGACCATTCAGGCACAGATCCTTGAGCTGATGCAGGATCTGCGCAAGAAGCTGGGCATGAGTATCATCATGATCACCCACGATCTGGGCGTTGTGGCTTCCATGTGCGAGAAGATCGCCGTCATGTACGCCGGCCACATTGTGGAGTACGGCACCACCGACGAGATCTTCTACCAGCCGGGTCACGAGTACACCAAGGGTCTGATCAACTCCATCCCCAAGCTGAACACCGCAGAGCACGAGCGCCTTGTGCCCATCGAGGGTACCCCTGTGGACCTGCTGAATCCGCCGGCCGGCTGCCCCTTTGCGCCCCGCTGCAAGAACTGCATGAAGATCTGTCTGAGCAAGATGCCCCCGCGCACCGAGCTCAGCGATACCCACTATACCTACTGCTGGCTGCAGCAGAAGGCTGCATTTGAGAAAGGGGAAAAGGCAGAATGAGTGAACACAAGACGCTGGTCGAAGTCCAGCACCTGCAGCAGTATTTCCCCGCCGGCGGTGTGGGCAAGAACCGCAAGTACGTTCAGGCTGTGGATGACGTAAGCTTTGCCATCCGCAAGGGCGAGACCCTTGGTCTGGTAGGTGAGTCCGGTTGTGGCAAGACCACCACCGGCCGCACCCTGCTGCGCCTGTACGAGCCCACCGGCGGTAAGATCTACTATGACGGCAACCTGCTGTTCGATAAGGACAACAAGATCGCAGTGGATATGCTGCCCTACCGCCGCCGGATGCAGATCGTTTTTCAGGATCCCTACGCAAGTCTGGACCCCCGCATGACCATTGGCGACATCGTGGGCGAGGGCATTGATATCCATCATCTGGCCGAGAACGAAAAGGACCGCCACGATAAGATCATCGCTCTGCTGGAGCGCGTTGGCCTGAACAGCGAGCACGCAAACCGCTACTGCCACGAGTTCTCTGGCGGTCAGCGTCAGCGCGTGGGCATTGCCCGTGCACTGGCTGTGAACCCCGAGTTCATCGTTTGTGACGAGCCTGTTTCCGCACTGGACGTTTCCATTCAGGCACAGGTCGTCAATATGTTCGAGGATCTGCAGCAGGAGATGGGTCTGACCTACCTGTTCATCGCCCATGACCTGAGCGTTGTCAAGCACATCTCCAACCGCATCGGCGTGATGTATCTGGGCAAGATGGTGGAGCTGGCCGACAGCTACGAGCTGATCACTCACAGCATCCACCCCTACACCCGCAGCCTGATCTCCGCAATTCCGGTGGCAGACCCCATTACGGCCCGCCAGTCCAAGCGTATCGTGCTGCAGGGCGATGTGCCCAGCCCCCTGAACCCGCCGTCCGGCTGCCGTTTCCGCACCCGCTGCCCCTATGCAGACGAGCAGTGCGCCAACGAGGTGCCCGAGTTCAAGGAAGTCTCCACCGGCCACTGGGCAGCCTGCCATCACCTTGACCGCGTGAAGTGAGAACACTTCACACCAGTAAAAGGTGAAAGCAATTCAACTTAGCGCTGAAATGTTGTCACAAAATGGTTACAGTCCAAGTTTTGGACTTGTAACCGGCATGAGAACGCATTATAATCATTCGTGTTCCTCCGGTGTACAAATTATTTGCACCGGATCGAATATAGAGGCGGCTGGGGCAACCTGGCACACTCAAATTTGATATAAGGGAAGGATATTATTATGAAACGCATTTCTCGTCGTAATTTCCTCAAGGTTGCAGGCGTGGGTGCCGCTGCTCTGGGTCTGGCAGCCTGTGGCGGCAGCAAGTCCGGTTCTACCGCAACCTCCGGCACTGCTTCTTCCGCTGCTGGCTCTTCTACCGGCAGTGTCAACACCGCTGGCTTCACCGTCCAGTACGGCCCCAACCCCGAGACTCTGGATCCCTCTTTGAACAGCGCTGTTGATGGCGCCAACACCATCATCACCATCTTCGAGCCCCTGCTGATCATCAACGAGAACAACGAAGTTATTGGTGGCCAGGCTGAGAGCTGGGAAGAAAGCGAGGACGGCCTGACCTGGACCTTCACCATGCGTGACGGTCTGAAGTGGAGCGATGGCACCGACCTGACCGCTAAGGACTTCGAGTACAGCTTCAAGCGTATGGCTGATCCTGCTACCGCTGCTCCCTATGCAGCGACCTGCCTGGGCATGATCGACGGCTACGACGCAGCTGCCGGCTTCCCCGATGCAGACGGCAACCCCACTGCAGAGCCCAACCCCGATGCTCTGAACGTTAAGGCAAGCGATGACGGCAAGACCCTGACCATCGTGCTGTCCTACCCCTGCTCCTACTTCGACAAGATGGCCGCATTCGCATCCATGAGCCCTGTGCAGCAGGCTACCGTTGAGGCCAACGGCGATGCATGGTGCACCTCCGCTGAGACCTTCGTCTCCAATGGCCCCTACATGATCACCGAGTGGACTCCCTCCGAGCGTATCGTCCTGACCAAGAACCCCAACTACGTTGGCGGCTGGGACAGCTCCAAGATCGTTTCCGACAGCATCACCCTGCTGCTGCTGGAGGACTCTTCCGCTTCCTTCGCTGCTTATAACAGCGGCGAGGCTGTCCTGATCAAGGACGTGCCCACCGACGAGATCCCCAGCCTGACCAAGGCAGAGGACGGCGGCGACTTCTATGTTGACACCATTCTGGGCACCTACTACATCAGCATGAACCTGCAGCGCGATGCCTTCAAGGATGCCAAGGTCCGCAAGGCTCTGGCTCTGGCTATCGACCGCGACTACGTTGCCAACACCATCATGCAGGGCACCTACTCTGCTGCTTCCAACATTGTCGGCCCTGGCATCGTGGACGAGAACGGTTACTTCTACGACAACGCGAACGGCGGTTCTCCCTACATTGCTGATGACTACGAGGCAAATATGGCCGAGGCTAAGAAGCTGCTGGAAGAGGCTGGCTACCCCAATGGCGAGGGCTACCCCACCATCGAGTACAGCACCAACGATTCCGGCTACCATGTGCCTCTGGCAGAGTACCTGCAGCAGACTTGGGGCGATCTGGGCATCACTTTGAGCATCAGCAAGATGGAGTGGTCTGCCTTCACCGCTGCTCGCCGTGCCGGCGAGTACGATGTTGCCCGTAACGGCTGGGTCATGGACTACAACGATCCTTCCAACATGATCGAGATGTTCTGCACCGACAACGGCAACAACGATGGTAAGTACTCCAACCCTGACTTCGATGCTGCTATGGAGGCTTCCAAGGTTGCTGATGTCGCCGAGCACTTTGCTCAGCTGCATAAGGCTGAGGACATCCTCATGGAGGATATGGGCTGCATCCCCGTTGCTTACTACAACGACTTCTGGCTGCAGAGCTCTTCTCTGAAGGGCGTCTGGCACAGCCCCTACGGCTACTGGTACTTCCAGTACGGCTACATCGAGGAGTGATCTCCTCCCTGTGCTGTGCAGCGTAAGCTGAACCGTAAACTCTAAGCACTAAGCACCCCGCTGACCGGAAACGGTTGGCGGGGTGCTTTTTTGCTGTTGTTTTGTAAAAAAAAGACAAGTGCTCGGTTTCGCCGATGCACTCGTCTTTTATATGTAAACCAGATTGAAAAGGTGAAAAGGTACCATGTGCTTACACGGCAGCCATGGCAGCCAAAACGCTCTGCCAGCTCTTGCTGCGTGCGGCAGGCACTGGGGCAGAGCGGGTGCACCGTGCAGCAGGGACACTATGACCGGTCGCAGAGGATACCGTCAGGGCAGGGGAGGGGCAGAAGAACACAGCAGTGTCCTTTGCCAGCCACTGCGCAGCCAGTGCAGCGGCCTGCGGGTCAGACTGCAACGCGCGGCGCTCGTTCCCGGCCAGAAAATCAGCCAACCAGTACAAAATTGCGGCCAGCGGCAGGCAAGGGGAAGCGTCCTGATTCCAGTAGCTCCAGCGTGCACCGCAGCCAAGGTGACTTTCCACTGTGATCTGTGCGCCGGTGCGGGCATTCTGCGGGATGGCACCGATATAATTTGTACCGGCACGCTGCCCCAGCTCCTCTATAAGGCGCTGGGTACGGGCAGCATCCAGCCGATCCTCCCGGCAGTAGGCGCGGAAGTCGGTCTGGCTGAGCAGGCTGTCGGCACTGGACGGAAAACGCCCGGTCAACTGCCCATCCGCATTGTGGCACAGCTGCCAGCCCTTGCGGAACAGCTGGAAATTCAGGCAGCGCCGCCCCATGGTGGAGTAGCACACAAGGGCGCTTTGCTCCCCGGGCAGCTGTTTTACTTCAAGATAGGCATCGTTGCCGCAGGTATCCTGCAAACGGACGGTAAGCAGCAACTGTGCACCGGCGTGCTGGGTGGACATGGCGTTGTGCATGGCGTCAAAATAACGGGAAGCGTCCATGATTGATCTCCTTCCTATAGCAATTCAACTTTTTAATGCAACAGCAACAACGTTGAATTGCATATCGCAAATATGCTGTTTGAATGTTGCACTAATTTCTTGCCTTGCGATAAAAGCAAACAGCGAAACGTTGTAAAAGTGCCAGCCGGGTGATCGGGCCGTCAGGCTGCATAAAACTTCTCTGAACGTAGTATAGCATACTTTTGAATGAAAAACAACTGTAAGTTTTCCAAAACAACAAATTTTTGCAAAAATCTACAGCACATTGCAAACAAAAGTTCAAAGTATGGTTGTGCACTGAGATGTGCGGTTGTAAAAAAATGACCCCTGCGGGAGATGCCGGCTAAGGCCGGAACTGCTCCCACAGGGGTCGCTTTGTTTTTTCAATCGCCAAGTTCCCGGATCTCGTTCTGGATCAGCCGTCCGGCAGCGCGGGCAAGCTGATCCATGCCGCGGATGCGTGCCATATTTTTGCCGTAGATCTGCGCGGCGGCACCGGCGCTGCTGTCCTCGCCCATAAAAACGGCAGACACCCGCACGCCCTGCCGCTGTAAGGTGCGCACCTGTGCGGCGGTATCGGCTACACCGGCGGCGTCCTCGTAGGCGCAGCCCAGCGGGTTCTCCGCTGTGGGTGGGATGCGGCGGCTGTCGTTGGGGCTGGCGTCGGTCAGCAGGATCATCAGGTGGCGCGGGGCGGGGCCGGGGGCGTACCGGATCAGGTCGCCCGCCGCCCGCAGCGCCAGACCGTCCCGGTTCCAGCCCGAGGCGAAGTAGCGGAAGATATTCTGCCGGTTTTTGTCCGCAAAGCCTTTCAGCACCCGCAGCACCGTATAGCCCCGCAGACTGCTGAAGGCGCTTACCCGCACCGGAATGCCGCAGTTGGCCAAGCTTTCGGCCAGAATGGCACCCTGCGCCGCGATCACCTCCTGACAGTGCAGGCGGGAAGCGGAAGCGTCCAGCAGCAGATCCACCGTAAAGGCGGGACAGTTCTCCTCCTCCGGGCACAAAAACACCCGGTCGTCGTTCAGGTAAGGGGCGCGCCACACCCGCCCGGCGCACAGATCACCGCTGCGTGCTATCCGCTGGTCGGGCTGCTGATGCACCAGAATGCAGTTGCGGATCTGCTCGGTAAGGCGCAGCACCACGCTGCGGTGCAGCTCCTGATTTTTGGCATAGTAGGCGCGGTTGCGTTCGGCCTGCAATTCGGCCTGCTGTGCCAGCTGCCGCGCTTCCGGGGTGGGGGCCTGTGCCGGGCTGGGAACCCCGGCGCTGAACCACAGATGACAGCCCAGATGCACTCCGGTGCACAACTCCTGTTCGGCCTTGCGCAGCTGCTCCGGCGGGTAGAAGCAGTGCCCGAAGCAGCTTTCGATGTAGGCACGATCCTGCGCGGCGCGCTGCTTTAGAGTGATGTTTGCCCGGCGCTTGTCCACCGCCAGTCCGCTGCCTGGGGCATCCACCGCGCCGGAATGCTCCACCGTCACCCGGTCGGTCTTGATCATCTGGGTGGGCATGGTTTTGGTGGCAAGCTTCGTCCAAAAGCCTTGCAGCCGCAGATGCAGCGCGGGCTTTTGGCGTACCTCGCCGTCAAACAGGGCAAATTTTGCATACAGCGCCAGCAGGTCGTTTTTGAGCTGTGCCGGTTCCGGTACGGTCTCCGGTGCCAGTGCTGCGGCAAGGCTGCTCTCGTAAGGGGTCATGACCGGGGCGGTGCGTCCCAGCACCTTGCGCCAGCGTGCAGCCTGCATGGTGTACACCAGCTGGTTTTTCGCCATCCACTCCTGCCGCGAAAGCTTGTACTGGATGGCAAAAAAGTAGTCCGCGTGGGCAAACCGCAGCGCTTCCAGCACCGGGCGGCGGGGCAGCTCCAGCCGGTAGGCGGCGTTTTCTAAGTACAGCCACGCCATATCGTCCAGCATGGGCTGGCGCGTGTCGCCCTCCCATGCGGAAAAAATGTCCCGGATTAGCGCGTCACCGTAGTATTTGTGCACCAGCCCCACGATGCAGTTCATGTAAAAATCAATGGTGCCGTCCGTGTTGCGGGCCAGAAACAGCGGCTCGAAGCCGTAAGCACCAGCAGCGGCCCAGACCTGATTGGCCGCACGCCGCTCCTGCGCGGTGTAGCTCTGGGCGTCCATCAGGCAAACAGCTTTCCGGCATCCAGCTTGGCCGGGATGCGCGCGGCGATCACGTCCCGGATCAGTCCCTGCTCGTAGGAGTCAAAGGCCTTGTTGGTGATGCCCATATCCAGCGCCGCCCCGGCGGGGATGCCCCTGCGGATCAGCCGCAGCGCGTCCAGCATACCGCGCAGATCCAGCGCCTTGGTGGAGATCTCGGCACTGTCGCACTTTTTCTGCAGGTCCAGAAACAGCAGTGCGAACTGGTGCACATACTTTGCGGCAAGATCCGGGAACTGCGCCCGCAGTAGCTTTTCCAGATTATCCTGCGTGATGGTGGGCATCTGCACCACCGCAAAGCGGGAGGTGAGCGCTTCGTTCAGCTCCCGGGTGCCCGCGTAGCCGTAGTTCATGGTGGCAATAAAGCGGGTCTCCTCAGCCAGCGGGATGCGGTCGTACCCGGGCACGTCGATGGCGCGGCGGAAATCCAGTACCGCGTGCAGCACCGCCAGCGCCTCGTTTTTGGCCATGTTGATCTCGTCCAGCACGCCAAAGCCGCCGCACTGTGCGCAGCGGTACACCGGCCCGGGACGGAACACTACCTGCCCGCCCGCAAAGGTATCCATGCCGATGAGGGAGACGGCGTCCATGTTTACATGAAAGGAGATGTCCCACGCGGGGCGGCCAAAGGCGGCGGCAAGATTTTCTGCCAGCACGTTTTTGCCGGTGGCCTTTCCGCCGGCCAGCAGCAGGTTTTCGCCGCAGAGGATAGCCGCCAGCGCCTGCTCCCACACCTCTTTGCCGTAGTAGATAAAGGCAGGGGCGGGGATACGCGGGCGCAGCGTCTCGCTGAGCGGATGGGCGGCGCGGTATTCCTGCACCGCCGTAAGCAGGGCGGGGTCCACCCCTTCCTGCCGTAAGGTATCCAGAATATCCGACATTTGTACAAACACCTCGATCTCTGACCGGGTGGGATGAACTGCCCGGTTTTCAGCCTTATCATAGCACAATCGCGGCCATTTGTGTAGGGGGCGTGCAGGGCAAAAACACAAAGAGGGGCAGCCCCAAGATCGGGGCTGCCCCTCTTCACATGAAAAAGAAGAAAAGAAGAAACGCTTAGAGTATGCAGGAAAAACGCGCTTTATCAGGCGTTTTCCAGACCGGCCATCTGCTTGATGGCCTTCATGGCGAAGGTCAGGGTACGGCCCATAGCCACACCGGCCATCAGGCAGGGGTAGTTGTTGGCAAAGAAGCTGCCGGACATATCGCCGGTGATGTACAGACCCTCCATGGGCTGGTTGTTGGTGTCCAGAGCCTGACCCTTTTCGTTGATGGCGATGCCCTGCTCAGTGGTCAGCAGGGAAGCACCCAGCCAGCAGCCGTAGAAGGGCGCGGTGCGAATGGCGCTCAGGCGGTAAGCGGGCTTGCCGAAGTCCTCATCGTTCTGCTTATCGTACAGCTCATTGTAGCGCTCCACGGTAGCAAGGAAGGTATCCTTGGCAGCGCCGGTAAAGCCCATCTTGTCGGCCAGCTCGTCCAGAGTATCGCACTTGAACAGTGCACCGGCCTCGATAGCCTCGTCCATCTTACCCTGAATGTACTTCTCACCGCCGTTGCGGGTCTGGGCAGAGCAGCCGATGGTGTGGAAACGCTTTGCGTCCTCCAAAATGTTGGCATCGCAGATCTGTGCGTAGACGCGGCCCGGCTGGTGGGCGGCAGCGTAGACGATATCGTTGTAGGGGCAGCTCTCGTTGGCAAAACGCTCGCCGTTGCGGTTCACCTTCAGGAAGGGCTGGGTGCCGGGATTATACTGGCGGATCTTGCCGGGGAAAGCCTTGCCGCCAAAGGCGGAGTCGCTGTCCACATAACCGGCATCCACACCGGGGGCAACAATGCCGCGGTCAAACAGCATGGGAGCGGCTTCCTTGTCCAGATTAGCGCCTGCCCACACTGCTGCACGGATGCCGTAGCCCTTGTCGGCGGGGGAGTAGGAGCAGGCGGTGGTCACGCTGGTGCCCAGCGGATCCAGCTGCTCCATCATGTAGGGGTTGCCGGGGAAGCCGCCGCAGGCCAGCAGCACGCCCTGATTGGCGTTGTAGCGGATGAAGTGATCATCCTCGGTGCTCTGGGCGATGATGCCGGTAATGCGGCCATCGCTGTTCTTTTCCAGCTTTGCCAGACTGGTCTTGAAGTCCACATCGTAGCCCAGCTCCTGAATGTACTGCAGCAGCAGCTCATTGCGGGGTGTGCCGGAAGCACTCTCGCTGGCCATGTAGTTGTGCTCCTGCACAGGGTAGAGGTAGTCGGTGTTGTGCTCGGCATTCTCTGCGGGCCATGCAGCCTCGCTGCCGGAGGTGAAATCGCACACCCAGCCGTACTTATCCTCCAGAATGCTGCGCATAAAGTCGTGCATGGCAGCAGATTCGTTGATCCAGGTCTTGACAACGCGCTGGTCGCACTTGCCGGAGGCGTAGCGGGAGATCTCGCTCAGCAGCTTTGCCTTATCGGTGGCGGGTTCGCCAGCCTCCTTAGCGGCAGCAGAATCAACAGCGCCGTACCAGTGACGGGTGTCCTGCACGTTGGCGTTCTGCTCGATAACACGGAAGTTCAGACCGTTGGCAGCAGCATAGGCGGCAGCAAACATACCGCCGTTGCCAGCGCCCACGATCAGGATGTCGGTGTCCACGGTCTCGGTGATGGCGGTCTCGTCGATATCGGGCTCGGTACCCAGCCAGTCGTTTGCATCGCCGGTGGGCAGCTGCACGCTGGAGACCACGGCCTCGCCCTTGGCCTGTGCGTAGCAACTCTTGGCGGCCTTCATCACGGCATCGGAGGTGATGGTGGAGCCGGAAACGCCGTCGATCTCGGCAGAACCGGCAGCCAGCAGCTGCTCGCGCAGCTCATCGGCAGCGGCAGCGCCGAAGGAAGCGGTCTCGCCGGAGGTGTCCACCACCACATCGGTCACAGCGCTGTCGGAGAAGGTCATGGTGACCTTGACGGTGGAGGAGATGCCCTCGGCAGTGCCTTCGTAGGTGCCGGGAATGTACTGACCGGCAGCACCGGAAGTGGAAGCGGAAGCAGAGCCGGAGGCGGCATTGCAGGCAGCCAGAGCACCGGCGGTCACACCGCTCATGGCGGCAGCAGCGGCAATCTTGATAAAGCCCTTACGGGAGATCTTGTTCATAGGTACGCTCTCTTTCTTTTTATTCTTCTTTGTGTTCCTTCTTATCCTGCAGCAAGGTGAAAGGTACTTTGCTGAATCCTTAACAATTGTATCGTAGTAGGGTGCTGTTTACAATTCATATTTTTTATATTATAATTTAGGATAACCTAATGTATCGCGGGAGGGAGAAACGCATGAACGAGAGCGCACTGGAAGGCTTTGTAAAGATCGTGGAACTGAACAGCTTTTCTGCGGCGGCAGAGGCGCTGTATCTCTCCCAGTCGGCACTTTCGCAGCAGATCCGCACGCTGGAAGGGCAATTGCAGTTCGAGCTGTTCCAGCATGTGCCCCGCCGGGTGGTGCTGACCCCGGCAGGGCGGGATTTTTACCCCAAGGCAAAGCAGCTGGTAGCCCTGTATCAGCAGGCGGTGCGCCATGCCCGCGCGGTGCAGCAGCAGGAAAACCCGCCGGAAAGACATCTGATCATCGCAGGGTGTCATGAGGCAATGCGGATGTTCGCATACGACCTGTTTTCCCTGACGAGTGACTTGTGCCTGCGGTATACCCCCATTCTGGGGTGGTGTGCCAACCGCAGCGAGGTTTGGCGCAGCCTGAAAAAAGGGGAGATGGATCTTTCCTTCCAACTGGAAAGCGCAGAATTTTACGCACAGGGGCTTACCTTTGTGCCGCTGCTTTATGTGCCGGAGCTTTGCATCCCCATCCACCCGCCCGCCGATATGCCAGTGGGCAGGCTGACTTTAGAGCAGGCATTGCAGTACCGCTGGCTGCTTATCAAGGAGATGTACCAGACCGTTTACGAGACAAGTCTGGTGCAGGAGGGGCTGGAACGCGGGGTGAGCTTTACGCCGGTGGGCGGCATCCGCAGTGCAGCCTACGGCGACCCGGCGCTCAAGATGGTCCCGGCGGTCTATTACCGCAGACCCGACCTCAGCTTTGTACGGGTACTGGACTGGGGCAGTGGACACCGGTTTGGCATCGTGCTGGGGCAAAAGCGCGAGGACCCGGTGGTAATGGCTTATGTCCGAGCCTTGCAGCAACAGCTGCCGTCCCTCTCAGAAAAGCTGTTCGGCTTGAAGCTGGAACCGGTGGAGGAATAAAAAAACGGAAACCCTCTCAGGCGCATTCGCGCCAGCTCTCCCGAGGGGAGAGCCCTATTGCAGCTGACCGACTCCCCCTCTCGGGGGAGCTGGCATCGCGCAGCGATGACTGAGAGGGTAAAACAAAATAGCACCTGCTGCCTTAAAAAGGCGACAGGTGCTATTTTTGCAGTTATATTGCGATAACAGGTGCTTTAATCCACCACGTCCTCGAACTGGCTGTTGTACAGATCGGCGTAGAAGCCGCCGGCTTCAATCAGCTGGTCGTGGGTGCCCTGCTCCACAATGTCGCCGTCCCGCATCACAAGGATGAGGTCGGCGTCCCGGATGGTGGAAAGGCGGTGGGCAATAACAAAGCTGGTGCGGCCCTCCATCAGACGATCCATAGCGGTCTGGATACGCTGTTCGGTGCGGGTATCCACGCTGCTGGTAGCCTCGTCCAAAATCAGGATGCGGTTATCTGCCAGAATGGTGCGGGCGATGGTAAGCAGCTGCTTCTGTCCCTGACTGACGTTGGAGGCGTCCTCGTTCAGCTCCATCTGGTAGCCGCCGGGCAGGGTGCGGATAAAGTGGTCGGCGTTGGCAGCCTTTGCGGCGGCAATCACCTCTTCATCGGTGGCGTCCAGCCGACCGTAACGGATGTTCTCCATGATGGTGCCCTTGAACAGCCATGTGTCCTGCAGCACCATGCCAAAACCTTCGCGCAGGGCGCTGCGGTCAAAGTCCCGCACATCGTGGCCGTTCAGGGTGATGGAACCGGAATCCACATCGTAGAAGCGCATCAGCAGCTTGACCATAGTGGTCTTGCCCGCGCCGGTGGGGCCTACAATGGCTACCTTCTGGCCGGGCTGCACCGTGCAGCTGAAATCGTGGATAACGGTCTTGTCCGGGGTGTAGCCGAAGCGCACATGGTCAAAGGTGACCTGTCCGTCAATGTCGGCGGGGTCGGCGCGGTGGGCGGGGTCTGCCAGCTGCTCTTCCTCCGGCTCGTTCAAAAACTCGAACACCCGCTCGGCAGCAGCGGCCATGCTTTGCAGCATATTGGACACCTGCGAAAGCTGCTGGATGGGCTGGGTGAAGTTTTTGACGTACTGGATAAAGGCCTGAATATCACCGATGGTGATAACGCCGTTTGCGGCAAAAATGCTGCCCACGATAGCCACTGCCACATAGCCCAGGTTGCCCACAAAGTTCATGATGGGCATCATCAGGCCGGAGAGGAACTGGCTCTTCCATGCGGATTCGTACAGCTTATCGTTGGCGGCGTTGAAGTCTGCCAGCACCACGGCCTCCCGGTTGAAGGCCTTGACTACGTTGTGACCGGCGTAAATCTCCTCGACCTGACCGTTGACCACGCCCAGCGTGGCCTGCTGCGCTTTGAAGTACTTCTGGCTGAACTTGACCACCACCAGCACCAGCGCCAGCGACACCGGCAGGATCAGCAGGGCGATCAGGGTCATGCGGGGGCTGATGGAGAGCATCATCACCAGCACACCGATCATGGTGGTCACGCTGGTGATCAGCTGGGTGATGCTCTGGTTCAGGCTCTGTCCCAGCGTGTCCACATCGTTGGTGATGCGGGAGAGCACCTCGCCCACGGTGCGCTTTTCAAAGTACGCCAGCGGCAGGCGGTTGATCTTTTCGCTGATCTGGCGGCGGAAGTCGTAGCAGACCTTCTGGGAAAGGCCGGTCATCAGCCAGCCCTGAATAAAGCTGAAAGCGCTGCTCAGCAGGTACATCCCCAGCAAAAACAGCAGGATGCGGCCGATATACACAAAATCGATGCTGCCGGTGCCGCGCAGCCGGGCGATCCAGCCGGTGGCAAGGGCGGTGGTGGCCTTTGCCAGCACCTTGGGGCCTGCAATGTTGAAGATGGTGGACAGAACAGCAAACAGCATGGCTGCCGCAAGGGGCAGCTTGTAGTGGCTCATGGTGCGGATGAGCTGCCGCAGCGTGCCTTTAAAGTCCTTGGCGCGCTCGGTGGTGGGACGTCCGGGTCTGGGCATATCACTCACCCTCCTTTTCCGTATTCAAGGTATCCAGCGCCAGCTCTTTCTGGCTCAGCTGGCTGCGGGCGATCTCCTGATATTCCGGGCAGCTGACCATCAGCTGGGCGTGGGTGCCCTTGCCCACCAGCCTGCCCTCGTCCAGTACAAGGATCTGGTTTGCGTGCAGCACGGTGGAGATGCGCTGTGCCACAATGATCACAGTGGCGTTGTCGGTCTGTGCCTTCAGGGCGCGGCGCAGGGTTACATCGGTCTTGTAGTCCAGTGCCGAGAAGCTGTCGTCAAACAGATAGACCTTGGGGTCCTTGGCAATTGCCCGGGCAATGGAAAGCCGCTGCTTCTGGCCGCCCGATACGTTGGAGCCGCCCTGTGCGATGGGGCTTTGGTAGCCCTCCGGCTTTGCTTCAATAAAATCAGTGGCCTGCGCAATGGCAGCAGCTTTTTGTACCTGCGCATCGGTGATATCTTCGCCGCCGAATTTCAGGTTGCTCTCAATGGTGCCGCTGAACAGCACACCCTTCTGGGGCACATAGCCCAGCAGGTCGTGCAGCTGTGCCTGCGGCATCTCGCGCACATCGATGCCGTCCACGGTCACCTTGCCGCCGGTCACATCGTAAAAGCGGGGGATGAGGTTGAGCAGGGTGGACTTGCCGCAGCCGGTGGAGCCGATGATGGCGGTAGTCTCGCCGGGCTTTGCGGTAAAACTGATGTGCTCCAGTGCATCGCTGTCTGCACCGGGGTAACGGAAGCTCACATCCTCGAACTGCACCACGCCCTGCCAGTCGGTGTGTGCCTGTGCGGCCTTTGCGGCGGCTTTGTCCGGGTCGTGGATGGTGGCTTTGGTGCGGATGACCTCGTCGATACGATCCGCAGCCACACCGGCGCGGGGCAGCATGACGGCCACCATCGCCAGCATCAGGAAGGACATGACGATCTGCATGGTGTAGGTGATAAAGGCGATCATCTCGCCCACCTGCATGGTGCCGGCATCCATGGCCTTGCCGCCGAACCAGACGATGAGCAGGCTGGTACCGTTCATGATCAGGGTCATAAAGGGCATCATGGCCACCATGGCGCGGTTGGTGAACAGCTGGGTGCCCATCAGCTCCCGGTTGGCCTTGTCAAAGCGCTGCTCCTCAAACTTTTCGCGGCTGAAGGCGCGCACCGGCATGATGCCGGTCAAAATTTCGCGGCTGACCAGATTCAGCCGGTCCACCAGCTGCTGCATCACCTTGAATTTGGGCATGGCAACGCTCATCAGGAAAATGATGAGCAACAGCAGGATGGCCACGTCCAGCACCACGATCCAGGAAAGGCCGGAGCTGCTGCCCACAACGTGCAGCACACCGCCAATGCCCAGAATGGGCGCATAGGCCACCATGCGCAGCAGGATGACGCAGACGAACTGCACCTGCTGGATATCGTTGGTGGTGCGGGTGATGAGGGAGGCGGTGGAGAAGTTCTCGATCTCTGCATTGGAGAAGCCGATGACGCTGGAGAAGGTCTCCCGGCGCAGGTCGCGGCCGATGGCGGCAGATACCCGGGAGGCAAGGAAGCCTACGGCCACAGCCACGGCTACCATCAGCAGAGTAAGGGCAAGCATCTGGCCGCCCACCCGGAACAGGTAACCCATCTGCACATTCCGTGCAACGCCCTGTGCCTCGTATTCCAGCTGCACCAGCAGCAAAGACTGGCTTTTCAGGTTTTCCAGCAGGGTGCTGTCCAGCTGGCTCATGGCACTGTCCAGCTGCTTTTGCAGCATACTGCGGTCAAAACCGGGCATCTGGCTCATGGCGGCAAACTGGCTGCATACCGTATCCAGATCTGCTGCCGTGGGGGTAACGGTCTCGGTGTCGGTGTCCGCAGCGGCAGAGGGCATCTCGGCAAGGCCGGTCATGCCAATGCTGCTTTGCCCGGCGGGGGTGTTGGCGGCCTGTGCGGCAGCCATATACAGCACGATGTCCGGGGTGGTCACGGCATCTTCCAGTGCGATGCGCTCATCCTCGGTCAGGTCAGAGCGCAGCTGCAGCACGCCATCGTCCTGCAGGTAGTACTGGTAGGCGTTTTGCAGCTTTTGTGCATCCTCTTCGCTCATCAGCAGGCTCAGCGTGTCCAGCGTGCTCTGGCGCACCGTCTGGGGCAGGGGACTTTCAATGCCGCCCTGCTGGATGCCGGTGTCCACGATCTTGCTGGTGTAGTCCGGCAGTGCAAGGTCACAGTACGCCTGCACGAACAGCAGCGCGAACACCACAAGGCAGACCGCCCAGTGTCGGGCCAGCTGCTTAAAGATCTTTGTCATGGTTCGTTTCTCCCTTCGGGTCAATGTTGCGCGCGGCATTTTCCGCAAGAATGGCATCCATCAGCGCGCCGCGCAGCGCGTCCATCTGGGCTACCTGCTCCGGCTCTAACCGTGCCAGCACGCTGGCAAAGTAGTCGCGCAGAGCCTGCTCACACTGGTGGCACAGCTCATACCCCTTGGGGGTGACGCGCACCAGCGTTTTGCGGCGGTCGGCGGGGTCTGGCTCCCGCACCACGGTGCCGTCCTGCTCCATCAGCCGCAGCCCGCGCGAGACCGCCGGCAGCGGCTGTCGGATCTCCCGGGCAAGGTCAGAGACATAAATGGCACCGTCCTTTCCGTGGCAGTTGATGGAATGCAGCAGGCCTTCCAGCATATTAAAATGGCATTTGGGGCAATCAGCCAGCGCCGCCCGTATCCCGGCCTTGGATGCCTTGCTCAGCTGCCCGATATAGTGGCACATCCCCTGAAAGCTGGGGGTGCTTGGCTCGGACATAACAGTTCCTCCTCATTTGCATTTCTTAATACTTAACAGCTGTTAAATATTAACGCTTGATAAGAATATTCCTTTTGCAGCCGGATTGCAAGAGAATGGGGAAATATTAAACAAAAATTCACAAAAAACTTGTAGGCTTTGTCAATGCGCAAACCGGCTCTCGCTGCATAGAAATAAAGGACAGGCAGAAACGGAGGGTGCGGATGGAGCAGGGATTCCAAGTGTTGTTACAGGTATTCGGCGGATTGGCGCTGTTTTTATACGGGACGGACAGCCTGTGTCGGGCGGTGCAGCAGGGAGCGGGCAGGCGTCTGCGCGGCCTGCTGGCGCGGTGCACCGCAAACCCGGCGGCGGGGCTGCTGACCGGGGCGGCGGTCACGGCGGTGCTGCAAAGCAGCTCGGCGGTCACGGTCATGGTCATTGCTTTTCTGGCAGCGGGGCTGCTGCAGCTGCGGCAGGCGGTGCCGGTGGTGTTCGGGGCGAATATCGGTACAACGGTCACAGCACAGCTGCTGGCGTTCCGGGTGGAAAGCTGGCGGTATCTGCTGCTGTTTTGCGGGGTGCTGCTCTGTCTGGCCTGCAAAAACTGGCGGGGCCGCTGCGTGGGCGAGGCGGTGTTCGGCTTTGGGCTGCTGTTCGAGGGCGTCACGGTGATGCGCAGCGCCATGGAGCCGCTGCTGCAAAGCCCGTTGCTCCGGTTGGAGCTTGCCCGGGTGCAGCAAAGCCCTTTGCATGGGCTTCTGGCGGGCGTCTGCATGACACTGACAGTACAAAGCAGCTCTGCCACGGTGGCGCTGCTGCAAAGCATGGCGGCGCAGCCCGGGGTGGACGGCGTGCACAGCCTGCTGGGGATGACCGCTGCCATTCCCATTCTGCTGGGGGATAACATTGGCACCACCGTTACGGCGGTGCTTGCCGCCATCGGGCAGGGAAGAGACGCCAAGCGGGTGGCGGCAGCCCACGCCATCTTCAACCTGAGCGGCGCGGCGGTGTGCTGCGCACTGCTGCAGCCCTTTGCGGCGCTGGTGCGGCTGTGCTCGCCCACGGGGGCAGAGTGTGCCGTGATCGCCCGGCAGATCGCTAACGCCCACACCCTGTTCAACGGGCTGTGTGCACTGGTCTGGCTGCCCCTGACCGGGCAGATGGTGCGGCTGGTCTGCGCGCTGCTGCCCGATAAAAATCGCCCGAAAGAACGGTTGTAAACCGGAGCGGGGAATGGTATACTGAAGCAGACGGATACTATTATATAAAGGATGGAATGCAATGAAACGGAAAATCGGCAGGCTGTGCATGGTGCTGGGTGCGGTGCTGATCTTGAGCGCCGCCGGGCTGCTGGGTTACAACCGGTGGGATGCCGCCCGGGCAGAAAAGGCTTCGCAGGAAGTATTGGGCGAGCTGGAGCAGACCATGCAAAAGACCATTACGGAGCACCGGCAGGAAAACGAGACCGCAGCCCCGCAGCCGGTGCTGGACCCGGCGCAGGAGATGACCACCGTAGAGGTGGAGGGGCATGACTACATCGGGGTGCTTTCCATCCCGGCGGCAGGGCTGGAACTGCCGGTGATGGCACAGTGGAGCTACGCCGGGCTGAAGGTCGCCCCCGGACGGTACAGCGGCACTACCTATGCCGATGATCTGGTGCTCTGCGGCCACAACTACGCAAAGCATTTCAGTCCCATCAAGTGGCTGGCGATCGGCAGCCCGGTCTACTTTACGGATGCGGATGGTCTGCGCTGGAGCTACGAGGTGGAGAGCGTGGAGACTTTGCACCCCACCCAGATCGAGGAGATGACCACCGCCACCGAGACAGACAGCTGGGATCTGACCCTGTTCACCTGCACCTCCGGCGGCAACGCCCGGTATGCGGTGCGCTGTGTGCGGACGGGCTACCCCGTCCGGGTGACGGATGCGGCAGAGTGATGCCATCTTTTGCGGGGCGGGACGATTTGGAATGCCCGCCGCGTGTGCTTTGGGCATGATCAGCGGAAAATATATTTTTATCGCAATTTTCAAAAATAGTGCCAATCAAAACGGCAGCTTTGCGATATGCAGTTTGCGGATGTTGCTTGTGCATTAAAAACGCAAACTGCTATAATTTCGGGATAGCGGAGCGTCTGCGGACGATCCGCTATCCTATTTTCACGGGAGGGGGTCGTGACGGAAAACGGCAGCTCCGGCGCCTGTTTCCTGCGGAAATGCGGCGCTGCGGAGGGGAACTGCCAAAGCCCCGATTTCCGAGGGGGTGGCTGCGGACAGGGGGGAGCAGACCGTGGAGTATCATCCGATTTTTGCGCAAAAAGTCTGCAAAAACATTTGAAAGTCCTTTTTATAGTATCCTTATTGTGCGATACTGTGTTCACCGGGGAAGTCCCGGGAATAAAACAGACACACAGGAGGGAAACACCATGAAGGATTTTGAGTTGCGTTATGTGGGCAGTCATGTGGAGGTATACACCGGCAGTGGTGTATTCCTGTTTTCGGCCGATACGGTGCGCGAGGCCATGGAAGAACTGGCCGGTTAAGCGGAGGCATACCGCATCCGAGATGGTATAATGTAAAATGTATGTAAAATAACGGAAAGCTTTTTGTTTGCCACCCGGAAATATGTTGCGGAATGTGTGAAAAAAGTAATTTTCGTGTAAAATAAACCTTGTTGAGACGCCCCCTTTGATGGTATAATAAAAATAAGCGGCTGCCGGAACAGGGCAAGTGCTGTGCACGTGCAAGGTTTCGGCAGCTGTGTGCTGTAAAGGATAAAAAGGGAAGTTTCATATTAGGAGTATCGTTATGGATATCACACACATTACCTCTCTGCTGGGCGGCGTTGCGCTGTTCTTGTACGGTATGTCCATCATGGGCGCCGGACTGGAAAAGCTGGCAGGCGGCAAGATGCAGGGCGTATTGCAAAAGCTTACCTCCTCTACCATCAAGGGCGTGATCTTCGGCACACTGATCACCGGCGTCATCCAGTCGTCGGCTGGTACGGTGGTTATTTGTGTTGGTCTGGTCAACTCCGGTATCATGACACTGACGCAGTCGGTAGGCGTGATCATGGGTGCAAATATTGGTACTACGGTAACAGGTCAGTTGATCCGCATGGCGGATATCTCAGGCGACAGCCTGTGGCTGACCTTGATCCAGCCCAAGACCTTTGCCCCCGTGGTGGCGTTTATTGGCTGCATTTTTTATGTGTTCCTCCGCAATGCCAAAAAGAAGAACATCGGCCAGATCATGCTGGGCTTCGGTATCCTGTTTACCGGCATGAGCCTGATGGATACCGGCGTGGCACCCCTGCGGGAGAGCGCAGTCTTTCAGAATCTGTTCGTCACCATGACCAACCCCATTCTGGGTGTTCTGGTGGGCGTGGTGGTCACCGTGATCATCCAGTCCTCCTCCGCCTCCGTGGGTATTTTGCAGGCACTGTCCAGCACAGGGCTTGTCACCTTCAGCTCTGCCATTCCTATCATTCTGGGTGCGCATATCGGTACGGCGTTCACCCCGCTGCTCACCATCGGCGGCTCCTCCAAGGATGGTAAGCGGGCAGCGCTCATCCACCTGTACTTCAATGTCATCGGCAGTGTTATTCTGCTGGCACTGATCTATGCGGTGCAGTTCACCATCGGCATCCCCATGTGGGGCGATGTGATGAACAAGAGCTCCATTGCAAACATCCATACCATGTCCAGTGTATGCGCTATGCTGCTGTTCCTGCCTTGCAGCGGGGTGCTGAGCCGCTTGGCGATGCTCACAGTGCCCAGCAGCGTGGAGGAAGCACAGGAACTGAGTATGCCGGTGCTGGACGAGCGTCTGTACAAGAGCCCGGCTGTGGCTCTGCAGCAGGCTAAGAACGCGGTGATCAAGATGTCCCGCCGTGCCGCCCGCAATGTGGGTCTGGCCGCGCCGCTGCTTTTGAAGATGGACGAGGAGACCGTGAGCGCCATCAAGGTGCGCGAGAACCTGATCGACCGTATGGAGGTGGAGATCACCAACTACCTGATCAAACTGACCGATCAGGAGCTGGGCGATGACGAGAGCCACGCGGTGACCGAGCTGCTGAACTTTGTCACCGAGTTCGAGCGCATCGGTGACTATGCCGTGAACATCATGGAAAAGGCTGAGGAACTGTACGACAAGGAAGCCAGCTTCAGCGAGAGCGCCAAAAAGGAACTGCAACTGCTGGACGCCGCATTGGAGCGCATTCTGGTTCTGACGGACGAGGCCTTTGAAAACGATGATACCCAGAAGGCTGCACAGGTGGAGCCGCTGGAAGAGATCATTGATGTGATGGTGGAGCGCCTGCGCGACCAGCACATCCGCCGTCTGAAGGACGGCATTTGCTCCATCGACACCGGCGTGGTGTTCCTCGATGTGCTGAACAACGCCGAGCGTATCTCCGACCACTGCTCCAACATCGCAGTGCGCATGGTGGGCATGGAGGCCGGCGATGATTACGACTCCCACACCCTGAAAAGCATTATGCACCACAACCCCAGCAAGGACTATATGCTGGAATACGAGCAGTGCCGCAAGGAATACCTTGTGCCGCTGGAAGAAATGGAAGCTTGAATCCTATAAATGCAATAGGCCGCTGCACATCGTGCAGCGG